>JBBRUE010000261.1:0-8404 GCA_038248085.1 Myxococcales bacterium
CGCGGACCTCTACGCCAAGTCGCTGTCGGCGCGCGTGCAGGCGATGACCGCGATCGCCGCGCCACGCCACCGCGAAGGCCTGGAGAAAGAGGCGCGCCGCCGCAACCTGTGGCGCCCGGCGCCCTGAGCCTCTCTGTCACTTCAGTTATTTTTGAAGAATTATGCTCTCTGAAGCACCTTACGCACAACAATGTGCCTTATCAGGCACTTATTTGCGAAAAAGAACCGAACGATAGTTCCTCCTCCCGACAGCGAACTCGCGTTCAATCGAAGGCCCCCGATGAGAGTCTCTGCTCGAACCGCCCCCGCGAAGTCGCACCAGTCCCTCGTCGAGCGCTTCCTCGCCGGGGCGAAGGCCCCGAAGAAGGCGACCGCGCCCTCGGCGGAGTTCACCCCGGTGCCCGCGGCACGTCAGGCGAAGGTGACCCAGGGCGTGCAGGCCGCGCTGAAGACGCAGCTCGAGGGGAAGGTGCCGAAGGCGCGCCAGGCCGCGGTGAGGGAGCTCCTGGCTCACGTCGGCAAGCCCGACTTCTACGAGACCGTCGCGAAGTACGACCCGGAAAGCGCGAAGAAGTGGAACGGCATGGCGAAGGTGCAGCGCCAGTTCGCCGCAGTGGAGCCGAGCTACGACCCGAAGACGCGCGCCTACAGCGAGTCGATGCGGCTGACGTTGCACGCCTCGGTGGTGCAGCACCTCGCGAACCCCGCGAGCAACCAGGGCATGCCGCTCTTCGACCGCTTCATCGCGCTGCACCCGACCGCGTTCCACCAGAACGGCGGCTGGGTCGACAACCTGCAGATCCCCCTCTCCGGGGCGCGCGCGGTGGCCGAAGCGACGCCCGCCGAGATGTGGCTCAACGCTGCGGGGCTGTTCGAAGGCTCGTTCATCACCGACGCGCCGACGGTCGCGGCCGCGCAGCTGGTGCGAGAGGCCCGCCGGGCGGCGCTCAAGGGCTGGGCGCCCTGACCTTGCCTCGGCCGCGGCGCGTCGAATCGCCTCGGTAGCGCCCACCGCGGCCACGGGCTAGAGCGCCCGCCCCCATGGCCGTCTGCGGAATCGACTTCGGAACCAGCAACAGCGCGGTGGCGTTGCCGACGGGCGAGGTGCTGCGCATCGACCCGACGGCGGCCCAGCCCCGGTTGTTCCGCACGGTGCTCTTCTTCCCCGAAGACACGCCGGACACCCTGGCCGGCAACGAGGCCATCGAGCGGTACCAGGAAGACAACGCGGGGCGCTTCATCCAGTCGATGAAGACCTGGCTGCCGGCGTCGAGCTTCACGCGGACCCAGCTGCGCAACCGCACGCTCTCGCTCGAGGAGCTGATCGCGGTCTTCCTGCGGCGGGTGCGCGAGCTGGCCTCGAAGGCGGTGGGGGAAGAGGTCGACGAGGTGGTGCTCGGCCGCCCTGCGCGCTTCTCCACCGAGCCCGCCGCCGACGCCTTCGCCGAAGACCGGCTGCTCAAGGCGGCGACGATCGCGGGCTTCACCAGGGTGCGCTTTCTCATCGAGCCGATCGCCGCGGCGCTGGCCTACGAGGCGACGCTCGAGCGCGACGAGGTGGTGCTGGTAGCCGACTTCGGCGCCGGCACCTCCGACCTGACGCTGATGCGGCTGGGGCCCTCACACCGCGGGAGCGGCGATCGCCGCGGCGACGTCATCGCGTCGTCTGGCGTGTACGTGGGCGGCGATCGCTTCGACTCGGCGATCATGAAGCACAAGCTGCTGCCGTACTTCGGGCAGGGCACGACCTACGAGGTGGGCCAGGGCAACAAGCGCATGCCGATGCCGACCTACGTGCTCAACCGGCTGCTCTCGTGGAACGAGATGTCGCTCATCCGCGAGAAGAAGACGCGGGAGCTCATCGACATGATGCTCGAGACCAGCGACCGCAAGCCGGCCATTCACGCCCTGCACGATCTCGTCATGTACAACCTCGGCTTCCGCCTCTACCGCGCCATCGAGAAGGCGAAGGTCGAGCTCTCGACGAAGCACAGCGCGAAGATCGACTTCGAAGACGAGCGCATCTCGATTCACGAGACGATCAGCCGGGCGGAGTTCGAGGCCGCCTCGGCGCACCTCATCGACGAGCTCGAGGCGTGCACCGACGAGCTGCTGACGCGCGTGCCCCGGGGCCTGCACATCGACTCGGTGTTCCTCACCGGGGGGTCGTCGCACGTGCCCGCGGTGCGCGCGCTCTTCGCCCGCAAGTTCGGGGAGAAGAAGCTGCGCACCGCCGACGCCTTCACCAGCGTCGTCGAGGGCCTGGGGCGGGCGGCCGACCCGAAGTTCAAGCTGAGCGCCCCGAAGTCTTGAGGCTCAGTCGCAGCAGGCGAGGGGGCGCGGCGTCTGGCACCCGTAGTCGGAGCTGCTGACGTAGCTGTCGGTGGTCATGCCGCCAGTGGTGATGGTCATGCCCGAGTACGAGACGGCGCTCGACGACGTCCAGTTCGAGCAGATCGTCGCGTTGCTGCGCGCCGCGGGGTACGCGGGGTCCCAGTTGTCGACCCAGGCGCCGTTCACCGAGAGGGGCGTGGCAGACGCCGACTGCAGGTACTCCGTCTCGTGACAGAAGTGAGCCCCGGCGAAGGCCGAGGCGCAGAGGGCATGGGCCCCCACTCGGCCACCGAGGTTGCCGGTGTACGTGGCGGGGGTGAAGCCCTTGAAGTGGCGCGGCTTGGCGGTGAAACAGCACGCGAGCGGGCGCGGAGTCTGACAGCCGTAGTTGCTGCTGCTGACGTAGCTGTCGGTCGTCACGCCCCCAGCGGTGACGATCATCCCCGAGTACGAGACGGCGTTCGCGGAGGTCCAGTTCGAGCAGATGGTCGCGTTGCTGCGCTCTGCCGAGTACGAGGGGTCCCAGTTGTCGACCCACGCGCCGCTTGCTGCGAGCGGGATCGGCGAGGCCGCCTCGAGGTATTCCTGCTCGGTACAGAAGGACGAGCCACTGAACGCCGCGGCGCAGATCGCGTGCGCGCCGACCCGGCCTCCGAGGTTGCCGGTGAAGGTGGCGATGGTGAAGCCGGCGAACTGCGCGCGGCCGTTCGTCAAGGCGACGCCGCCATCGAGGTAGAGCACCGCGCCAGAAGGCCCGGGAGGACCCGCCGGGCCCTGCGCGCCCACGCCGCCCGGAGCACCTGGCGCGCCCGTCAGCCCGGTCGGCCCCGCGGGACCCGTGGGCCCGGCGACGCCCTGGGAGCCCGTGGCGCCTTGCGTTCCGGTCGCCCCCTGCAGCCCGGTGGGGCCGACGGGCCCGGCCGCGCCCTGCGGGCCGTTGCAGACGAAGGTGAGGCCACCGTCAGAGAGCTGGGTGACGCGCACACCGCCGGTCGCACACGCGGGATCACCCGCGCTGACGGGGGACACCGAGACGCCAGAACCGGTGGCTCCCATCGCGCCTGCGGAACCGGTGGCGCCCGTCGTACCGGTGGCGCCAGTGGCGCCGTTGCAGACCGTAGACACGCCCCCGTCGCTCTGTTGCGTCAGCCGCACACCGCCGGTCGGACAGGCGGCGCTCCCTGAGGCGAGCGGGGTCACCGTGACCGACGCGCCCGAGGTGCCCTGCGCGCCCGACGCCCCAGCGGGACCAGGGAGGCCCAGGGCTCCGTTGCAGGCGACGGCGGAGACTCCGCCATCGACGAACACCCGGAGGCCACCCGTGGGGCAAGCGGGGTCACCCACCGGCAGCGTGGCGACCGACGCCGACGTACCGGGAATCCCCTGGGGACCGGTGACGACGCCGCCGTCGGCGACCAGCACCTCGCCGCGGTCCCCCTTGTCGCCCTTGTCGCCCTTGTCACCCTTGTCGCCCTTGTCGCCCCGTGGGCCCTGGGGCCCCACCAGGCCGTCTGCACCGCCAGGCCCCTGCGGTCCGGGGTCTCCAGAGGTCGGGGTCGAGGGGCAGGCGAGAAAGGCCAACGCGGAGAGAGCGATCAACCGGGTGCGCATACGGCGTGGACACCGCAGCCCACGACGGGGTGCAAGGCTTCTGATCGAAGCGACTCGTGGTTCTTCGCCGGCGAGGGCCTGATGGGGGTGTTGCTCGAGGTGCTGATCGCGGTAGGCGTGAGGCCGAAGTGAACCCCTCGCCTTCCCCGTCTTTTCGCCGAGGTGCGGTCTCGGCGCTCACCGCGCTCACGCTCGTCGTGCTGGCGCTGCTGCCGTCGCGGCTCGCGGTCGCGATGCGGGTGCGCGGCGGTACGGTCTTCGAGCGGGTGACCCGGGCCCTCGGGGGCACGACGCTCGACCTGTCGTCGATCATCTTCGCCGTCGCGGCGCTGCTGCTGGTGGTGGTGCTGCTCGCCACGCTGCGCCCCCACGCCCGCACCCGCTGGCAATACCTCGGCGGGCCGCTGCTGGTGCTGCCGGCGTGCGTCACCCTCTACCTGCTGACCGTCACCGAGCAGGAGGTGAAGGCCGAGCGCGGCGCGTTCTCCACGATGCAGGAGATGACCGAGGCCGGCGCCCAGACGTCTTTCGTCGAGGGGTCGATCGACTTCTTCCGCTACGAGCGCATCTGGCTGCCGGGGCTGATCTGCATGGGCCTGGCGCTGCTGCTGCTGTTCCGGAGCGTGCGGGCCGCGCTGCGTGCGGAGGAGCTTCCGTGGCGGGGCTGGGCGTTGGGGTACGTGAGCGTGCTCGCCTTCGGGGTGGTGCTGGTGCCCGGCGTGGTGGCCGCGCAGGCGAGGCTCTCGACCCGGCTCAGCGCTGCGGCGCTGGGAGATCCGCTCACCAGCCTCATCGAGACGGCCATCGACCTCGCTCAGCACCGCGCCCCGGCGAAACCCAGCGAGCTGTTGATGCAGCTCGAGCCGACCCAGGCCGAGGCCGCGACCGGCGCCGCGCGGCTGGGTTGGCCCGCCGCGCGACCGTGTTCACCGCACCCCCATGCACGGCCTCTCGACCGCGCAGGAGAGCCGGCGGCTCCGGGCAGTGCGCTGCTCGGTGCGCTGGAGCAGGTGTCCGAGGCGCTCTTCGCCGGCACCGATGAACGCGTGGCGGTCTTCCAGTTCTCGCTCGAGAGCTTCCGCGGCGATGACCTGCACGCGCTCCACCCGGCGGCGGCCCGCGAGCTGGCTCCGTTCGTCAACGGTCTCTACGAGCGCAGCGGCGGGGGCGTGCTCGCGAGCCGGAAGATGTTCCAGGCCGGGGTGCGCACGGCCCAGGGCCTGGCGGCGATGACCTGCGGGGTGGGGACGCTCCCGTACAACCTGAGCATCATCCGCGACGTCGACGCGTTCCCCCTGCGCTGCGCTCCTGACGTGCTGGCCGAGGCCGGGTTTCACGGCACGTTCCTCTACGGCTCCGACGCGAGCTACGACCAGATGGCGCGGTTCGTCACCGGCCATGGGTTCCAGGACGTGGTGTCGCAAGACGAGTTCCCCGCGGGGTTGCCGACGGGGGCGTGGTCGGGGCTGACCGACTTCGTGGTGTTCGATGAAGCTGCGCGCCGCGTGGCGAAGGGGCTGGCGCAGTCACCGCAGCTCGCGCTGGTGATGTCGCTGTCGAATCACTCACCGTACACGCCACCCGACGACGCGCCGGGGTCGGTGCGGGAGCGCGTGGACCGGGCGTTGGCCCAGTCGGTGAACCGCGCCTCGAAGGACGACCGGCGCCGGCTCGTGACCTACGCGTACACCGACGCGGCGGTGGAGCGCTTCTTCGCCCAGCTCGACACGCTGCAGATCGCCGAGCGATCGATCGTGGTGTTGATGGCCGATCACTCCACGGGGGAGGACTACCTGTGGGGGGCCGACGACGTCGAGCACGAGACCGACGCGGCGAAGGCGCAGGTGCCCTTCGTGGTGGTGATCCCCGAGGCGTTCCTCGCGCGGGTGAAGGATCGTCCGGCCCTCGAGCGCGCGCTGGCCACGGCGCAGGCGCTGCTCGACTCGACGCCGCTCTCGCAGAACGACGTGCCGGCGGTGTTGCTGGCGCTGCTCGCGTTTCATCCCGGGGTTCGGGGGCTGCCGGCGTCGGCGCGGTGGCACTCGCTCGGCGGCCAGGTGACCAGCCCGTGGTTTCAGCCGGGAGGCGATGCCGCGTCGTTCCTGGTGGGGATCAACGGGGTCGACGAACTCTACGTGCTCGACCGGAACGGGGCGCGCGTGGGGAGCTATGAGGACGCGGTGTTCTTGCGGACGCGGGGAGATCGCGCGCACGTCACGCCGCGGCTGATTCCGGTGGCGGCGACGATCGTCGAGACCGTGCGCGCGTCGAAAGCGTGTTCCCCGCTCCCGCGCGCGGGACAGGCTCAGGATGAGGGGCTGTGAAGAACTGAAGCGCTCGGCCCGGCACCGCGATCACGGCCGCGGGTGCGCGTTCATGAACGCGTACACCTTCGAGGCGAACCCCGCGTTCGGACCCGGCCGATGACCGCGGCTGCACCCTACTCCCCGTCGGGAGCGCCGGTGAAATGGGGGATGATGCGCGCATGACGGATGGACGCATCGACCCCGAGCTCACCCTCGCGATTCGCGCCGAGAGCAACCGGGCGCTCTCCATCGGGGGCCGGCTCTCGATGCTGGTGGCCGGCGTCTCGACGCTGGGGACCCTCGTGCTCGCGCTGCGCGACCCGGCGTTCTGGCCGGTCAACGGCTTCCCGGTCCTCTGCGCGATCGCTTCGCTGGCGGTGTGGCAACTCGCCCATCGCGGCCGGGTGTACGGCACCACCGCGTGGGTGCTCTTCCTCGCCTTCGCCTGCGCGCCCTTCGTCACGCTGCTCGCCTTCGACGCGGTGCTCCCGTGGGGCGCGGCGACGTTCTTCTTCGGCCCCATCGCCACCGGGTGGATCGTCGTCATCGTGCTCAGCGGCTTCACCTTCGAGCCGCGCCTCTCGACCGGCGTGGGGATCTTCTCGGGCGTCGCGTACTTCATCATCTACGCGCTCGCGCGGCGGCACCTCACCACGCTGCCGGCCACCATCGACCCCACCTTCCGCGCGGACCTGCTCGGCTGGGAGGTGCAGCTCATCCGCTCGATGCTGCTGGTCGGCGTCGGGGTGCTGGTGGCCAGCGTGTCGACGCTCGCGCGGCGGCTGCTCCACCGCGTGAAGGAAGAGGTGCTGGAGCGCGAGGCGGTCAGCCGGATCTTCGGCCAGTACGTGTCGGAAGAAGTGAAGGACAAGCTGGTGCGCGAGCGGGCCACCCTGCAGGGCGAGCGCAAGACGATCGCGGTGCTCTTCTCCGATCTCCGGGGCTTCACCACGCTGTCCGAGGGGCGCGCGCCCGCCGAGGTGGTCGCGCTGCTCAACCGCTACTTCGACGGCATGGTGCGGGCGATCACCGCGAACGGCGGCACGGTGGACAAGTTCATCGGCGACGCAGTGATGGCGACGTTCGGCGGGTTCCTGCCCCTCGAGAACCCCGCGGCCTCGGCCCTCGACGCGGCCCTCGCGATGCGCGCGGAGCTCACCAGGCTCAACGCCGAGTGGGCGCTCGCTGGCCTGCCCGAGCTCGACAACGGCATCGGGCTGCACTTCGGCGAGGTGCTCCAGGGCCCCATCGGCAGCGCGCACCGCAAGGAGTTCACCGTCATCGGCGACGTGGTGAACACCGCCTCGCGGCTCGAGAGCGCGACGAAGGAACTCAACGCCCACGTGGTGCTGTCGGACGCGTTGGCCCAGGCGCTCCCCGAGGCGCGGCGGGCGGGGCTCAGGCCCCTGGGCGAGGCGAAGCTCAAGGGCAAGGAGCGGGGCGTAGTGGTCTTCGCACCGTCGTAAGCGACCGGGATGGTTCGGGTATTCGGCGTAGGAGATCGACCACGCGGGTGATCCGTTCAAGGCCGCATGGTCACCACGCTCCTCCTCGCCTCGCTCGCCTGCATGCCCTCCCCGTACCCGTACCCGCACACGCCGCCGCCGCCGGTGACGACGGCGTGCGAAGGCAGCGACCAGGTGACCCGCAACCACGACGGCCTCGAGGTCAGCCGCGCGGTGAACGCGTGCACCACGGTGCGCTGCGAGGGCGGCGATCGCGTGCGCCGGACGTACGAGGGCGCCCAGGTCTCGCGGGCGAGCAACGCGTGCACCATCGCGCGGTGTGAAGGGTGGGACTTCGTGGTGCGCACGACGAACGGGGTGCAGCTCTCGCGCATGTCGAGCCGGTGTGCGCCGCCTCCGCGGGTGACGCCGGTAGATCCGATGCGGTTCGGGTTGTCGTACCGGTGAACACTTGCCGTCGGCGATCGGCACGCTAGCTTGCGCCGCCATGCGCGCATTCGTGGGGGTCGTGTCGGCGTTGTGGTTGTGCAGCTGCGCGGGGCCGAAGGTGCAGGTGGTGCCTTCGCTGACGCCGGTCGACGCGAGCCGGCCCTTCTTCGTGTACCGCCCTGTCACCGGGACTGCGTGTGGCAAGGGTGCCGCGGCCGGCGCGATGGAAGACCTCTTTCGCGTCTCGGGCAGCGCCCA
>JBBRUE010000262.1:0-8369 GCA_038248085.1 Myxococcales bacterium
AAGTTCGAGCTCATCGCCGTCAACCTCGACCAGGGGCACCCGGGGTTCCCCGGCCACCTGCTCCAGGCCTGGCTGGAAGAGAACGGCTACCCGTACCGGCTGCTGAAGGAAGACACCTACCGCATCGTGCTCGACAAGCTGAAGCCGGGGCAGACCCAGTGCAGCCTGTGCTCGCGCCTGCGCCGGGGCATCCTCTACTCGGCGGCCGTCGACATGGGCTGCAGCAAGATCGCGCTGGGGCACCACCGCGACGACCTGATCCACACCTTCCTGATGAACCAGTTCTTCGCGGGCGCCACCGCGACGATGCCGCCCAAGCTGCGCAGCGACGACGGCCGCAATACGGTGATCCGCCCGCTGGCCTACGCGCCCGAGAGCGACATCGCCCGCTTCGCCGAGCTGATGAAGTTCCCCCTCATTCCCTGCGACCTCTGTGGCTCGCAGGAAAATCTCCAGCGCAAGAAGGTCAAACGCCTGGTGGATGACCTGTCGAAAGACATCCCCATGCTGCGGAGCTCCCTGCTCTCGGCGATGGGAAATCTGCACACCAGTCACCTCCTCGACCAGAGACTCTGGTCGATGCCCACCGAAGCGCTGCCTCCCGCGGCGCCTCGGCCGGGGCAGGGGCTGGTAACGCCTCACCTGAAAGAGCAAACCGATGCCGCGTGATTCAATCTCGCAGGTTCGTCGTGACCGGAACGCCGCCCTCCTCGATGCGATGGTGCTGGCCGCCAGCGCCGACGGGAAGATCGGCCCCACCGAGCTGAAGCAGGTGCTGACCCGCATCATCGAGCGCCCGGAGTTCGAGGGCATCGAGGCGCAGGAGCTCTCGTCGATGGTCGAGGCTTCGGCCCGCCGCCTGGCCAACGCCCGCTCGCTCAAGGACATCCTCCATGGGCTCAAGCTGCGCCTGCCCAACCACCGCAACCGCCTCCTGGCGTTCGGGCTGGCGACCGCGGTGGCCCTCGCCGACCGCAAGGCGACCCGCGAGGAGCTCGGGCTGCTCAAGAGCTTCCAGCAGGCGCTGGGGGTGACGGAAGAAGAGGTCACCCGCGTCTTCGACAACGTCCAGTCGGGCGCGTCGCTGGCCGAGCTGCTCGGCGAGCCGCGCGAGCAGCTCTTCGCCGAGACGATGGTGCTGGTGTCGGCCGCCGACGGCCAGGTGAAGCAGGAAGAGCTGAACACGATGCTCGAGAACCTCGCCGGCGACCCGGTCTTCAAGGAGGTCACGTCCGACGCCGCCCAGCAGTACCTGCGCGACGCGGTGGTGAACCTCTCGGCCGAAGGCCTGCCGCAGCGCCTCACCGCGCTCGCCCACGGCCTGAGCACGCACGGCCAGCGCAGCAAGGCCTTCAAGCTCGCGGTGCGGGTGGCCTACGCCAGCGGCAAGCCGTCGCCTGCCGAGCTGCGGGTGCTCGACCTCCTGCAGGCCACCTTCGGGCTCGCCGACGACGAGGTGGCGCGCATCATGGTGGAGAGCTGACGTGTCCTCGTCCCGCCCGCCGCGCAGCCACGTGCGCTTCGCGCTCCCGTCGTCGCTCGGGCCCGACGCCCCGGCGCGCGCGGCGCAGCTGCAGGCGCACCTCGACGCGGCGCTGGGCCGCGAGACCGAGGTGACGGTGGCCACGACCTACGAGCAGCTCGCCCGCGAACTGCTGGCCGGCAAGGTCAACGCGGCGTGGGCGCCGCCCTTCGTGTGCGCGCGCATCGAGGCGATGGGCGTGCGGGTGCTGGTGCGCGGCGTGCGCAACGGCGCGTCGGTGTACCGGGCGGCGATCCTCACCAAGTCGAGCTCCAACGTGACCCTCGACACCCTCAAGGGCACGACCGCCGCGTGGAGCGACCGCGACTCGGTGGGCGGCTACCTGCTGCCGATGGCGTGGCTGCGCGACAAGGGCCTCGACCCGGCGCGCACCTTCCACCAGCAAGACTTCGTGGGCAGCTACCGCACCGCGCTCGAGGCGGTGCTCGACGGCAAGGCCGACGTGACGAGCGTCTTCGCCCCGGCGGCCCGCGCGGGCCAGCCCGACGAGACCGGCCTGGCCGAGCTGTGGCCCGAGCAGCAGCACCAGTTCCGCGTGCTGGGGTACACCGACGAAGCGCCCAACGACGGCGTCGCGGTGTCGATGGGCGTCGCCTCATCGGTAGTGACGGAGCTCGAGAAGACGCTGCTGTCGATGCAGCACACGCCGGCCGGCGCGGCGATCCTCAAGGACTGCTTCCACGCCGACAAGTTCGAGCTCGCGCCGCGCATGGGCTACCGCGCGCTGTACCGGGTCGCCCTCGCCAGCCTCTGACGACGAGATTCCCGCATGAGTGCTCCCGCTGTTGAGAAGGCCCGACGACTGTTCTCGGTCTCCCTCATGCTCGCTGGCGTGCTGGGCTGCACCTCGAAAGCCCGGGAGGCCCAGCCCAGCCCACCGAAGCAGGCACCGCCGGCCCAGCGCGGTGAGGTCAACGCTCGCGCCGGGAACCAGCCCCGACAATTGTCGCTGATCGTCGCTGGCTACGGCATCGAGGCAATCCCCAGGCTCCCGGTCGGAGTGGCCTCGCTGGAGGATGGCACCCTCATCTTCGGCCCCGTCGATGCCGCCGCCGCGCAGGCCCAGGCGAACGGCGCGGGAATCAAGAACGTGCTCATCAAGCCAGGCCGAGCTCCCGGGGGCGCGGTGGACAAGCGGCCGTTCCCGGGCACCGAGCTCGTCACGCTATGGTCCGGAGAGAAGGGCACCACGATGCTCGTCCTCGGCGCCGGAATGGCGGACTACGAGCCCGTGCTCGAAGCGTTCCGGACCGCAGACCGTCCAGCGGCGTGGAGCATCGTCACCGACGACCACGAGATTCGATGGCCGATGGGATTCACCCTCAGGGTCGGCAGCGACGTGAAGGCGGGGTCGTGGCCTTACGAGCTGGGCCTCGACGGCTCCACCGAGAATCTCCTGTTCCTCCAGGGGCCTCTGACGGGCGCCCAGATCCCTCCGCCGGAGTATTTCGCCGCGCCCGGAATGCAGCAGGTCGGACAGGGGGTGCTCAAGGGCACCGTGGCCTCCGTTCGCTGGATCGAACTCGCGTATCAGGAGGACGGCGCCGCGTGGCGGCAACGCTCGTACTACCTCCCGGTGGATTCCGAATCGGTGTACCTGCTTCGCGTCCAGGGCAAGACCGACGTCACGGGCAAGATGTTCGAAGCAGCCGATCTCGTCGCGACGTCCTTCACCCCTCGCCGCTAGCCGACCCGACCGAGAGCGACGTGCCCGACGGAACGGGGCCCATCACCTCCCCGTCCCGCGCGCGCACGAAGATCGCGCGGACCGGGTAGTGATCGCTGCGCCCGAGCGGGAGCACCTTCGCGTCGAGTGGAGCGAGTGCGCGGTCGTAGGCCACGTGATCGAGCTGCGCCCGGAGTTCGAGCGAACCGACCGGCCAGTGCCAGGTCTTCGCGGCCGGCGCGTACTCCGGCAGCACGCTGCGCAGGCCCTGCTGCTCGAGCCATCGCACCGCGTCGCCTGACGTTCCCTCGTTGAAGTCGCCCACCACCAGCGTCGGCAGCCCCGGCGCGAGCGTCGCGGTGAACGTCTCGACCTCACGTCGCCGCAGGGGCGAGGTCGAGAGGGAGCCCCACCACCAGCTTCCGTCGTCGCTCACCGGCGGGTGCAGGTGCACCGACAAGACCTGCACCACCCCCAGCGGGGTCTGCGCTTCGACGCGGAGCGCCGGGAACCAACCGGTCGGCGCGGCCACGATCTCCCGGACGACGAACGGCCGGCGCGACAACACGGCCTGGCCTCCCGCGGCGGCGTCGTCGAGCCAGCGCTGGTACGGGAAGCGACGCCGCAGCGGGCCCGAGACCGCGGCCTCCCAGGTGGCGTTGGTCTCCTGGAGCAGCACGAGGTCGGCGTCGCCCGTGGCGGCGTCGAGCGCCTGCGCGGCGGCACTGTCACCGGCGAGCCCGAAGTTCACGTTCCAGGTCACGACGGTGAGCGGCGCGTCGCCAGGGCCCGGAGCGCGCGGCTGCCGGGTCACGTGAAGACAGCCGGTGAGGACGACGCAGATCACACCGCCGAGGACACCGCAGAGAAGGAGCAGCCTGGTGCGCATGCCGCCTCAACGGATGAACGCGCCGAACGATCTCCGAGTGTGTCTCCGCGAGTCAGTTCGCGTGCGTGGGCCCCGCTTCAGCGCGCGGCGAGGAAGCTCGCTGGTATCGGCTGGCTGCACGAGAAGCCCACGCCCGAGGGCAACTTCGAGCACACCTCGCCCGCCTCGACGAAGAGCACCGGGCTCATCAACGGGTCAGACTCGAGCGCCTCCTTCGTGGCCTCGGCGAGGAGCGCCTGCGAGCGCGGCGCGACGCGGCCCATCAGGAGCACCACCGCGGCGGCCGCGGCCATCGCCACCAGCACCCGAGGCCACGAGCGGCGCGTGTCGAGACCCCGACGCGCGGCGACGCCCGTCCACAGGTGCGCCACCTCGTCGCGCCCGGCCCGCTGGCGGAACAGCGCGCTCTCGCTCTCGAGCCAGTTGAGCTCGTGCCGGCACAGGGCGCAGTGCTTCGCGTGCGCGCGCAACTCCATGGCCTGCGAGAGCGGGGCTTCCCCGAGGGCGACGGCTTCGAGCTGCTGAGTTCGTCCGCATCGGCTCATGGACGTTCTCCGGTGAGGTGGGGCAACAGGTGGGTGCGCAGCTTGAGCCGCGCGCGGTGAATCTCGTTCTTCACGGTGGGGATCGACCAGCCGAGCGCCGCGGCGATCTCTTCGTACGAGAGCCCGTGGTCCAGGCGCATGAGGAGCGCGGCCCGGCGGTTGGCTGACAGCTCGCCCAGCGCGCTGGTGAAGTGCTTCTCGAGCTCGGCGTCGAGCAACACCGTCTCCGGGTCGGGCGACGGGATGACCGCGGTGGGCGTCGAGTCGTCGTCGTCTTCCAGCACGTCGTGCTGCCGCACCCGCCGCGCCTCGAAGGCCACGTTGCGCGCGATGCCGAGGATCCACGGCTTGAAGCGATCGTGATCGGTCAGCTTGAGCAGCTGCGCGTGGGCCCGCGCGAAGGTCTCCTGAGTCGCGTCGTCGGCCATGTCCGACTGCCGGAGCAGGTCGCGCAGGAAACGCCGCACCGCCACCACGTGCCGTTCGAAGAGGGCCCGGAAGGCGGCCGACTCCCCCGCCTGGGCACGCGGCACCAACGCCTCGTCGGGCGTCTCGGGAGTGATCGACGGACTGCGTTGGAGGAGTCGAAGCACGGCATCAACACCATGCGCTTCAAGGGGTTCTGGTTTCAACCCGTTCTGAACCCAGCGACATCACTCGGGTTTCAAGACACCAGGAATTGCGCGAGCGCCTGGGCGCGGGGGATCAACGTCTCGACCTCGAGGTACTCGTCGGGGGTGTGGAAGTGGCGCCCGCGCGGCCCGAGGGCGTCGAGGGTGGGGATGCCCATCGCCGCGGTGGTGTTGCCGTCGCTCCCGCCGCCCTGGCGCGGGGCCTCGTCGGCGCCCAGCCCATGCGCCCGTGCACAGCCCGCATAGCGCTCGAGCAACGAGGCGGTGCCAGGCAGCTTCTCCATCGGCAGGCGCCCGGGGCCCTTCTCGACCGAGACCTCTGCGCCGGCAACGCCCAGCTCGAGGGTCGCGGCGGTCAGGCGGGTCCACAACCCGTCGGCGAGGGCCTGGGTCGGGTAACGCAGATCGAGCTCGGCGCGCGCCTCGGCAGGCACGGTGTTCTTCGAGGTGCCGCCACTGACGACGCCGACGTTCACCGTCACCCCGCTCTCGCGGCTGCTCAGCTGCTGCGCGCGATCGACGAAGCGCGAGAGCGCCCAGATCGCGTTGGCGCCCTCCCAGTACGCATTGCCCGCGTGCGCCGGAGTGCCCTTCGCCTGCGCGGTGGCCGAGCCGGTGCCCTTGCGCTCGGTGACGATGGCGTCGTTGGCGCGACCCGACTCGAACACGAGCGCCGCCTGGCAGCCGGCGACGACGTGGCGGATCAACGGCGCGCCCTCGGGGGAGCTGACCTCCTCGTCGGAGACGATCACGAGGCGCAGCGGCGCGATGGCGTCGAGGCCCACGGAGTTGGCCACCGCCTTGAGCGCCCAGGCGATGACGACGAGCCCGCCCTTCATGTCGAGCACGCCGGGCCCGCGGCGGAGCGCGCCGTCGACGCGGTACCCCTCGAAGCTCCCAGGCGGGAACACGGTGTCGAGGTGGCCGATCAACGCGAGCGGGGCCACGCCTGGCGTGCCCTTCGAGCGGAAGACCAGGTGGTCGGCGAAGCGCTCACTGCCGATGCGCTCGCCTTCGAGCCCGGGCATGGCGAACACCTCTTCGAGCAGCCGCACCACGCGCTGGCCCCCCTCGCGGTTTCCCGAGAACGAGTTGTGCTCGACGAGCGCTGCGAGCGCCGCCTCCATCGCCGGGAGCTGATCGTTCAGCCACGTCACTGCGTCGCGCATCGGGGACCGCATTTCGTCATTTCAAGGCCTTAGCTGCAAGCCATCCCTCCGCGGGGAGCCGGATGTGGTAGAGGCGCCTGCATGTTGCTGCTCCGGGACGTGGCCATGGGGGACCTCGACGGGCTCAAGCGGCTTGCGGCGACGCTCAACAGCGTCAACCTCCCCAACAACGAGAAGGTCCTCGCGGGCCTCATTCGCAAGTCGGTGCAGAGCTTCGCGGGGAAGCTCGAAGACCCGTTGCAGCGCGAGTACCTCTTCGTGCTCGAGGACCTGCGCAACGAGCAGATCATCGGCACCTCGATGATCATCGCGCAGCACGGCACCAAGGACGCGCCCCACATCTACTTCCAGGTCACCGAGGCGGAGCACTACTCGGCGAGCATCGACAAGCACTTCCGGCACAAGGTGTTGTCGATTGGCTACAACTACGACGGCCCGACGGAGATCGGCGGCCTCGTCGTCGACCCGCCCTACCGCAGCGGCACCGAGAAGCCCGGCAAGCAGCTGAGCTACGTGCGCTTCCTCTTCATGGCGATGCACCGGCCGTTGTTCCGCGAGCGGGTGCTGGCCGAGCTGCTGCCTCCGTTGATGGAAGACGGCCGCTCACTGCTGTGGGAGTCGATGGGCAAGAAGTTCACCGGCCTCGACTACACCGAGGCGGACAAGCTCTCGCGGCGCAACAAGGAGTTCATCAAGGAGCTCTTCCCCGCGTCCGACATCTACACGTCGCTCTTCTCGGCGAAGGCCCAGAAGATCATCGGCGAGGTCGGCGACAACACCCGCGGCGTGCAGCGCATGCTCGAGCGCATCGGCTTCCGCTACTCGCAGCACATCGACCCCTTCGACGGCGGCCCCCACTACGAGGCGAACCTCGGCGAGGTCTCGCTGGTGCGCCACTTCCGCACCGCGGCCGTCGGCAAGGAGCCGTGGGAGATGGAAGCGCAGGACGTGCTCCTCGGCGTCACCCGCGCGACCGGCGCCAACCGCTTCCGCTCGGTGCGCACCCAGGTGCGCTTCGATGACCAGGTCGTCTATTTCCCCAAGGCCGCCCACGACCTCCTCAAGGTCAAACCGGGCGACAAGATCTCGATCATTCCATTCGAGTAGGGGCCAAAGGCCTACATTTCGGGGTTGGCGCTGCTGATCAATGATGCGCGCCGTTCATGGGACTGGGACTGCTGATCACCTTGATGTTGGCCCAGAGCGCTCCGTCGCTCGGCCAGGGGCGCGCGCACGTCGAAGCGCTGCGCAGGGGCGACCTCCGCAAGGCGTGGGCCCAGTGCGCCAACCTGCCGGGCCAGCAGTTCACCTCGCTGGGCGCCTTGCAGAAGTTCGCCGCCGGGTTCCGCAGCTACGGTGACGAGTCGAAGCTGGTCAGCGAGGGCCTCGCGGAACGCAACGGCCTGGCCGTCTACACCCGCGTGATGGCGGTCACCAATTGGGCGCGCGGGGCGACGATCGAGATCACGATGGACGCGCAGGGGCGGCTGCTCGGCGCCGCCTCGAACTTCGCCACCCGGGAGGCGCCCACCACCTACGGCGCGTACCGCTCGCTGGTGAAGCTCCACCTTCCCCTCACCGAGACGTGGCACGTGCTGTGGGGCGGCCGCTCGTATGACGACAACCGCCACGCCTCGATGTCCGACATGCGCTTCGCCCTCGACCTGCTGCAGCGAAAGAACGGCACCAGCGCCCAGGGCAACGGGCTGAAGAACGACGACTACTACGCGTGGAACCAGCCGGTGCTCGCGCCCGCCGACGGCGTGGTGCGCGTCGCCGACGACGGCATCATCGACAACCTTCCCAACCGCCCCGTCGCGGGGAACCTCTACGGGAACCTGGTGGTCATCGATCACGGCACCGACGAGTTCACGCTGCTGGGGCACCTCAAGCAGGGTGAACTCGTCGGTGCCGTGATCGATGAC
>JBBRUE010000263.1:0-8363 GCA_038248085.1 Myxococcales bacterium
GCTGGTCGCCACCCTCGTCGTGCGGCAACGCCCGGCGTCGGAGCACGTGGTGCTCGAGGACGTGGGCCAGCTCGCGCGGGTGGCGGCGCATGCCCCCAGCGGCGTGGTGGCCCTGGTCTCGTCGGGCAACGAGCAGGTGCCGATGCTCCGCATCCTCGAGGCCGACGGCCGGGTGCGGGTCGAGAAGCGGCTGGTGAAGCTGGGCACCGATCGCGACTACGTCTTCGTCGGGCCGGGCACGATGAGCGGGCTCTCGTTCACCGCCGACGGGAAGTTCCTCTTCCTGCTCAACGACGACCTGATCGCCCGCGGCGACACCCGGGCGCAGATCTGGAAGATCGACGCGCAGACCGGCGAGGTGGTGAAGGTCTTCCAGGACGTCGGCCGGGGCATGGCTGGCGCGGTCTCCGCCGACGGGCAGACGTTCACCTTCGCCGACTTCCCGCCTGCGGGTCGCGCGCGGCTCGTCGAGCGAGAACTCGAAGCGGGCGTCGACCGGGTGATCGCCGAGTTCCCCCTCGGGATCTCGATCGCGGCGCCGGCGTGGAACCCGTCGCACACCAGGCTGGTGTTCTCGCGCCTCGACGCGAACGGCTGGAACCTGGTGCTGCGGGACGAAGAGGGCACCCTGCGCGACCTGACGACCGATGGCGCCTTCAACTACGGCGCGCGGTGGAGCGACGACAGCCACCTCGTCTTCTCGCGCACCGCCGGCAAGTACCTCCAGGCCCACCGGATGGACCTCGCCAGCCCGGCGATCCTCGAGCGGATCTCCGACGCGCCGTATGGCGTGCTCGATCCCAGCCCTGCGGGGGCCGAGGTGGTGGTCGCCGCGCGCGACGGCGTGCACTGGTCGATCGATCGACTCTCGCCCGAGGTGCTCGAGACGACCACCCTCGCCACCGAGCCCGCCCCGGAGCTCCCCGTGTGGCACGAGGCGCCGCCGCTCGACGTGAAGGAGGACGAGAAGTACTCCTCGCTCGATCACCTCTTCCTGCCGCAGATGCGCTTCCCCGGCGTGACGAACTTCAGCACGGCCCCGCTCAACGTCATGGCCTCGCTGTCGCTCATGGGGCGCGATCGGCTCGGCCTGCACACGTGGGCGATCAACGGGACGCTGGGCGTGCCGATCGTCGCCATCAACACGCTCCAGGTCGGCTACCGGAACCTGACCCTCGCGCCGTGGGCGGTCATCGCCAGCGCGGGCCGCTACGCCGGCACCAACAAGGCCGACTGGTCCGGAGGCCTGTACGCCTCGCGCACGATCTTCACCGTGCCGGTGTTCTTCGGGGTGCAGACCGAGGTGCGCCAGCCGTTCGATCTCACCGCCAACAGGGTCGAGAAATACATCGGGCCCACGGCGGCGTTCTCGTGGTCGGCGGGCGAGTCCATCCAGTACGGCGGGCCGCAGCGCGCCCTCTCCGTCTCGTTCGACGTCTCCGGGTATCCGCGCGTCTTCGGCAGCGATCGCGACGTGCTCGATCTCCGCGGCAGCGTGGGCGTCGCGGTGCCGTTGCCGATCTCGAAGCGGCACTCCTTCGTGATGTCGGCCATCGGGCGTTCGTTGCCGGGGGCGCCCGAGGGTGCGCTGCAGGTCGGCGGCGTGCAGTCCTCCCTCCAGCTCGACAACGGCTCGCGTGACCCCTTCCCGGAGAGCCCGGGCGTCTTTCTCCCTGGTTCGATGGTGGAGGCGGTGCGCGGCTACGACGACTTCGCGGTGCGCGCCCAGCACGCCGCGATCTTCAACGCCCGCTACCGCTACAGCCTGATCATCGATCGCGGCTTCGCGTCGTTGCTCTACCTCTTCCCGTCGATCTTCTTCCGCCAGGTCGACCTCGAGGCCTTCGGCGCGGCGGCGTTCACCGAGTCGAAGATGGCACGCAGCGCGGGGGCCGCGGTTTCCTTCCGCACCAGCATCGGCGGCTTCCTGCCGATCTCGCTCAGCTACCAGTTCGCGTGGCGCTTCGACTTCGGGCTGCCACCGCTGCACATCGTCGGTCTCTCGTTCGAATAGGCCCTCGAACGAGCGGAGCATGTGAAGCCGTAGACCCCGCGTGGTACGGTGTCCGCCATGCGTCGCTCGATCCGCCCGCTCTTCGTCGTGCTGAGCCTGCTCCTCGGGGCCTCGGCCTTCGCCGCCAATGAGCGTCGCCACAAGCCGGCGGAGTACCAGGACGTCACCGACGAGGATCGCGCGGCAGCCCGGGAGCGGGCGCGCAAGCGCATCGGCGAGTGGCACGAGACCGACCTCCCGCCCGAGTACCAGTTCCCCTGGATGCCGGTGGGCTTCGTGGCGCTGCTGCTGGTGATCGCGGTGCCCTTCGGGTGGGCGGCGTACAACCGTTCGTCGAAGGAACTGCGCGACGTCGCGGCCGGCCTCGCCCCTCCGACGCCGAAGAAGCGCAGCAAGCCGGCGCCGGTCGCCGAAGAAGAGTGACGGTCAGCGGCTGATCGACAGCAGGCCCGGGAGCACTTCACCGCTCTTGCCCACCACGACGTGATCGAACCGCGCGGCGTAGTCGTCGGCCGGCGCCGCGTCGATGAGCCAGGTCTGTCCTCCCACCGACCGCGCGGCGTCGACGAGCCCGGCCGCCGGGTAGACGAACCCCGAGGTTCCCACGGCGAGGAAGATCAACTGCGGGCCGGCGGCCTCGATGAATGCCCCCACTTGCTCGAGGTGCGCGGGGTCGAGCGTCTCGCCGAACCACACGATGTGCGGGCGGATCGCGCCACCGCACGTCGCGCACGTCGGCAGCGGCGGCGCGAAGTACGTCCTGGGGTCGTCGAAGGGCGTCTCACAGCGCTCGCACCGGCTCCGAAAGAGCTCGCCGTGCATCGCGATCATCCGCCGACTGCCGGCACGCGCATGGAGCCCATCGACGTTCTGGGTCGCGAGGAGGAAGCGATCGCCCAGCGACGCCTCGAGCCGTGCGAGCGCCACGTGGCCCGGGTTCGGCTTCACCTTCGAGGCCCCTAGCCGCGAAGCCCTCGGGCGAGGCGACCGCTTCGACGGCGTGCCCTTCCCACAGGCCGTTCATGCCGCGAAAGGTCGGCACCCCGCTCTCGGCCGACACGCCCGCCCCGGTCAACACCAGCACCCGGCTCTCCCCGTCGAGTTGAGGTCTCTTCACAGTGTGCAGCTCCCTTCACAGCCCGCGTCCAGAGACGCACGGAGTTCCAGCACCTTACCGGAGGCACGCGCCGCGCATGGAGGGCCTGCATGAACGCACTTCTCCTGATGGCAGCACTGGCGGCGCTTCCCGAGACGGCAGCAGAGGTGGGGCACAAGGGCGACTTCGACGTGGTGCACCCCGAGCGGGTGACGAACGTGTCGATCAGCTTCAGCCCGCTGACGACGCTGCTGCTCGGCGCCGCGGTCGAGGCCGAGTTCCGCGTCAGCGATCACTTCACCACCTACCTGGTGGGCGAGTTCTACGGGGCGTGGATGGGCTGGGGCGCGCAGACCGGCGTGCGGCTCTACCCGGCAGACGCGTTCAAGGGCTTCTTCATCGACGGCCACGCGCGCGCCAGCAACCTGCTGCTCAACCACCTCATCGGTGGCGGGCTCGAGCTGGGCAGCCAGCATGCCTTCGGCCGGAGCCGCTGGGCGTTCCTCTGGTCGGTCGGCCTGGACGTCGGCGCGGGCGGCTGGAACTACACGACCACCAGCACGCCGATCGAGTGGATGAACGAGCCCATCACCGTGCTGCCGAAGCTGCGCCTGATGCTGGCGTACCACTTCTGAGCTGACTCACGGATCCCACGGGGCGACGAGGAGGGCCGAGGCGCTGCGGGCGAACAGGGCAGTCCCCGCAACGCCCTGCAGCTGGGACAGCATCACGTCCTCCGCCGCCTCGATGAAGCGCAGGGCCTCGTCGTATTGCTGCTGGAACGTCTGCGCCGGCGCGAGGGAGATGGTGGTCGGCGAGGTGCGCGTGGCTCCGGCGGCCTCGGCGGCAGCGGCTTCGGCGACGCGTTGAAAGCGGACCTCGAGCACGGCGCGGGGCGGCTTCACCAGCGGCGACGGGGACTCGGCAAGCACGCGGGCCAACGCGCGCTCCACCTCGGCGATCGGCAGCGAGCGCGCCTCGGATCGGGACCGCGAGTGCTTGGTGCGCACGAAGGGCACTGCGCCACCGAGCTCTGCCTCGAGCACGTCGTCGCCCGAGCAGAACCAGGTCGGCACGCCGCGTTCGCCCGCGAGCCACCGCACGAGGTGGGTCTCGGAGAGCGGCAGGCCTCCCAGCGACCACGCCGTGTTCACCGAGACGGTGTGCGCCCCGAAGCCCTTCGTCGTGCCCGAGGCGTGCATGCCGACGCAGGCGACCGCCTCGACCCCCTCGAGCAACGCGCCGCCGTAGAGATCGTCGACGACGTGCACTTCGCAGCCCGGGGGCAGAAGCGCCGAAGTGAGGTTGGTCTCGGTTCCAGAGCAGTGTGCGTCGGAGATGCGCACCCGCGTCACCCCGGACGCGAGCATGAGCCGCGCGACGTGCGCGACCTCCTCCGTCATGCGCCGGGCCGAGGCCGCGTACCCTGCCCCGCCGACCACCAGCGACTCGATCGTCTCGACGCCCGTGATGCCCTCGAGGTCGGCGATGAGCAGGACGGTGCGCATGGTCCCCTAACTCTCGGCCCCGTGGGGGGCGAGGGCAACCGCAGCCGGGAGACGGCGACCTTCCCAGAGCAGGTAGACGGCCGGGTACACCAGCAGCTCGAGCAGGAAGCTGGTCATCAGCCCGCCCACCATCGGCGCGGCGATGCGCTTCATCAGGTCGGAACCCGCGCCGGTCGACCACATGATCGGCAAGAGCCCGAGCATCGCGGCGAAGACCGTCATCGCCTTGGGTCGAACGCGCTTGACCGCGCCGTGCACGATGGCCTCGCGCAGATCGTCGAGCGTGCGGAGCGCGCCCCGCTTGCGGAAGTCGGCCACCGAGAGATCGAGGAACAGCAACATGAAGACGCCGGTCTCGGCGTCGAGCCCCATCAGCGCGATGAGCCCGACCCACACGGCGATCGACATGTTGTAGCCGAGCGCGGTGAGCAGCAGCAGCGCGCCCACCGCCGAGAAGGGCACCGCGAGCATCACCAGGCCCGCCTTGAAGGCCGACTTCGTATTCAGGTACAGCAACCCGAAGATGAGGACGAGCGTGAGCGGCAACACCAGCTTCAGCCGCTCTTCGACGCGCAGCATGTTCTCGTATTGGCCGCTCCAGCTCAGCGAGTAGCCCGGTGGCAACTGCACCTGGGCGACGGCCTTCTTCGCCTCGTCGACGTACCCGCCGATGTCGACCTTCGAGGTGTCGAAGTCGACGTACACGTAGCCCGCGAGCAGCCCGCTCTCGTCGCGGATCATCGAGGGCCCGGTCGTGAGCTTCACGTCGGCGATCGCCTCGAAGGGAATCTGGCCCCCTCCGCCGGGCAGCGGCACCAGCACCCGCTTGAGCGCCTCGACGTCTTCGCGGAAGTCGCGGGCGTAGCGCACGCTGATGCCGTAGCGCGCCCGGCCCTCGACGGTGACGCTCTGCACGTCACCGCCCACCGCGGTCATCACCATCAGGTTCGCGTCGTCGACCGAGAGGCCGTAGCGGGCCAGCTCGGTGCGCTTGAGCTCGAAGTCGAGGAAGTACCCGCCCGCCACGCGCTCGGCGTAGGCGCTTCGGGTCGAGGGCACCTTCGCGACCGCGGCCTCGACCTCGGTCGCGATGCGCTCGATCACCGTGAGATCGGCGCCCAGCACCTTGATGCCCACCGGCGTGCGGATACCCGTCGAGAGCATGTCGAGGCGGCCCTTGATGGGCATGGTCCACGCGTTCGAGATGCCCGGCAGGCGCAGGGCGACGTCCAGCTCCGCTTCGAGCTCGGCCTCGGTGATGCGATCACGCCACATCGGGCGCAGCACGCGCTTGAGCCACGACGGCGCCCACGTCGAGTACCACCGCGGCTTCTCACGCCACTGGAGCTCCGGCTTCAAGATGACCGTCGTCTCCATCATGGTGAAGGGCGCGGGATCGGTGGAGGTGTTCGCCCGCCCGGCCTTGCCGAACACCCGCTGCACCTCGGGGAAGCTGTGGAGGATCTTGTCCTGCACCTGCAGCACCCGCTCTGCCTCGGCGACCGACATGCCCGGCTGCACCGCAGAGGGCATGAACAGCAGCGTGCCCTCGCGCAGGGGGGGCATGAACTCCGAGCCGAGCCCCAGGTAGAGCGGGACGCTCGTCGACACCAGCACCGCGGCGACCACCAGCACGGCCCGCGGGTGGCGCAGCACGAAGCGGCACGGCCCCTCGTAGAGCTGGTGCAGCAGGTGGCTGACCGGGTGGCGCTCTTCCGAGCGGTAGGTGCCCACCAGCAGCGCCGAGGCGATCGACGCCAGCCACTTCGGGCGAAAGGTGAACGGGTCGATCCGCGCGAAGAGCATGCGCAGCGCCGGGTCGAGGGTGATCGCCAGCAGCGCGGCGATGGCCATCGCGAAGGTCTTCGAGAGCGCCAGCGGGCGGAACAACCGCCCCTCCTGGTCCACCAGGGTGAAGACGGGCAGGAAGGCGACGGCGATCACCAGCAGCGAGAAGAAGACCCCGGGGCCGACCTCCATCAACGCCTCGAGGCGCACCTGGTGGAAGTCACCCTTCTTCCCGTCTGCGACCCAGTGGTGAATGCGGTTGTAGGCGTTCTCCACCTCGACGATCGCGCCGTCGACCAGCACGCCGATCGAGATCGCGATGCCCGCCAGCGACATCAGGTTCGCGTTGAGCCCCAGCAGCTTGAGGGGAATGAACGACAACGCCACCGAGATGGGGATGGTGAGGATGGGGACGATCGACGACGGGAAGTGCCACAAGAAGAGGAGGATGATCAGCGAGACGACCAGCATCTCCTCGAGCAGCTTGTCGGTGACGGTCTCGATGGCCGCGGAGATCAGCTCCGAGCGATCGTAGGTGGTGACGACCTCCACGCCTGAGGGCAGCGAGGGGCGCAGCTCCTCGAAGCGCGTCTTCACCCGGTTGATGACCTGGAGCGCGTTCTCGCCCTGGCGCATCACCACGATGCCTCCGACGACGTCACCTTCCCCGTCGAGATCGGCGATGCCGCGTCGCATCTCGGGGCCCAGCGCGACGGTGGCCACGTCCTTCACCGTCACCGGCGTGCCCGACTCGCTCTTGAGCACCAGCTGCTCGAGATCCTCGAGGCGCTTCACGTAGCCGCGCCCGCGGACCATGTATTCGCGCCCGGAGAACTCGACGAGGCGGCCCCCGACGTCGTTGTTGCCGCGCCGCACCGCCTCGATCACCGACTGGATCGACAGGCCGTAGGCCGCCAGGGCGTTGGGGTTGACGCTCACCTGGTACTGCCGCACCTGGCCACCCACCGTCGCGACCTCGGCGACTCCGGGCACGCTCTGCAGCGAGTAGCGCAGGAACCAGTCCTGGTACGAGCGCAGCTCGTCGGAGCTGTGCTTGCCGCTGCGATCCACCAGCGCGTACTGGAACACCCAGCCCACGCTGCTCGCGTCGGGGCCCAGCTCGGTCTTCACGTCGGGCGGCAACTGCGCTGCGATCTTCGAGAGGTACTCCAGCACCCGCGAGCGCGCCCAGTACGGGTCGGTGCCATCTTCGAAGACGACGTAGACGAAGCTGTAGCCGAAGTCGGAGAAGCCGCGAATGGCCTTCACGTGTGGCGCCCCGAGGAGCGCGGCGGTGATCGGGTACGTGACCTGGTCCTCGATGAGATCGGGGCTGCGATCCCACCGCGAGTAGACGATGACCTGGGTGTCCGAGAGATCGGGCAGCGCGTCGAGGGGGATGGTCTTCATCGAGTGCCACGACACCGCGAGGGCGACGATGGCGACGGCGATGACGACGTACCGGTTCTCGGCCGAAAAACGGATGATGCGACGAATCACGGAGCGGCCTCGGCCGACACTTCGACCGGAGCCTTCATGCGCGCCAGCGACGCGCGCAGGCTCGACTCGGAGTCGATGAGGAAGGTCGCCTGGGTGACGACCAGCTCGCCCTCACTCACGCCGCTGAGCACCTCGACGAACTCGGCGCCGACTTCACCGACCTTCACCAGGCGCGGCTCGAAGCGGCCGGCCCCGCGCGCGACGAACACCACGTCGTCAGTCCCGTTGCGGACCAGCGCGTCTTTCGGGAGCCGGGTGACGGCCCTGGTGGGGCGCTCGATGGTCAGCTCGCCGAACAGCTCGGGCCGCAGCTCGCCGGTGGGGTTGGCGAACGCGAGCCGCACGCGGGCGGTGCGCGTCTTCGGGTCGAGCAGCGGGTCGACGAAGAGCACCTTGCCGCGGTAGCGCCGATCGGGGAACGCGGTGAGGCGCAGCGCGCCCTCGAGGCCGGCGGCGA
>JBBRUE010000264.1:0-8329 GCA_038248085.1 Myxococcales bacterium
CGCCGCCGATGAACTTCTCGGCGAGCTTGTCATCGACCTCGGCGACCATCTCGATCATCTGTGCGCGGCGCTTCTTGGTCTCTTCGACGTACTCGGCGGGCACCGCCTCGCAGCGGACGGTCTCGCCCTTCTCGCCGTCGAAGAAGTAGGCCTTGCCGTCGACCGGGTCGATCACGCCCATGAACTTGTCTTCGGCGCCCATGTTCACCTGGATCGGCACGGCGTGGTGGCCGAGCTTTTCCTTGAGCATGTCGCAGCAGCGCAGGTAGTTGGCGCCGGCGCGGTCCATCTTGTTCACGAAGCAGATGCGCGGAACGCCGTAGCGCTTCATCTGGCGGTCGACGGTGATCGACTGGCTCTGCACGCCGGCCACCGAGTCGAGCACGAGGATCGCGCCGTCGAGCACGCGGAGCGAGCGCTCCACCTCGATGGTGCAGTCCACAGGGCCCGGGGTGTCGATGATGTTGATGTTGTGATCTTCGAGCTGGCCCAGCGAGCCCGGCCAGACCGCGTACGTCGCAGCCGACTGGATCGTGATGCCCTTCTCACGCTCGAGGTCCATCGAGTCCATCGTCGCGCCGACGCCGTCCTTGCCGCGCACTTCGTGGATCTCACGGATCTTGCCCGTGTAGAACAAGATGCGCTCGGTGAGCGTCGTCTTGCCGGAGTCGATGTGAGCGGAGATACCGATGTTGCGGATTCGTTCGAGCGGGATGATCGCCATGGCGAGCGGCGGATACTGAAAGCCTGCTTGAAACACAAGCGCCGCGCGCCTACGAGTCCCAGACATGAGTGACGAGGCGCCGAACGAAGGGCCCGCGCTGCCCACCTTCCAGCCCCAGGAGCGGGTCTGCGGCAACTGCAAGCTGTGGCGCGCGCACTCGCTGGACGCTGCCCGGGGGTGGGTCGGCACCTGCCGCCTTCAGCCCAACCGGGGGCTCTTTCCGCCTGCGGCGCCCCTCTGTGACGCCTTCGTGGGGCGGGGGGACAGCGCCGCGGTGGTCAGCGTCGAGCCTTCGACCCGGCGGGCGCACTCGCTCAAGCCCATCGGCCCCCTGATCCGCCACGCGGACGGCCGCGCCCTGCAGGTCGCCGCCCCCCGGCAGTCGGCGGCCATCGACCCGTCGACCCCCATCGATTTCGAAGGAGACCAGATGACCCGCCAGGAACTGATGGAGCTTTTTCTCGAGGCTTCGGGCCTCACCGAAGTGACGCTGGCCAACAAGTGGGAGGGGGGCACGGTGCGCCTGATTCCCGGCGACGCGACCCTGCAGGCGAAGGACCTGCCGATCGACGCGCTGTTCCACAAGGTGGTGATGGTGCGTGATCGCCTGCGCACCCTCGAGCAGAAGCTCAACGGGCACCCCAAGCTCACCGACACCGACAAGGTCGAGCTGCAGCAGTACGTGACGCGTTGCTACGGCTCGCTGACCACCTTCAACGTGCTCTTCAAGGACAAGGCCGACCAGTTCGTCGGCGCGAAAGAAGAATAGCGGTCACGCCGGGTCGAGGGTCGCCTCGGCCATGCGGGCCATGACGCGGGTCCGGCCGCGGTTGAGGGCGCTCTTCACCGTGCCTTCCGGCAGCCCCAGCATGCGGGCGATCTCCGGGTACGAGTAGCCGCGCAGGTCGCGCAGGGTCACCACCAGGCGGTGCTGCTCGGAGAGGTGCTCCAGCGCCTCGAGGAAGAGGGCGTGCCGCTCGTTGCCCACGGCGGCCTCCTCGGGGCCCTCCGTCGCCCCGACGGGGCTCTCGAGCCGGTCGCGCCGCTTCTTCGCGCGCAGCGAGTTGATCGATGAGTTGACGAGAATGCGGTGGAGCCAGGTGGTGTAGGCCGCCTTGCCGTCGAAGCGTACGTTCTGGCTGAAGAGGCGGGTGAAGACCTCCTGCACCACGTCTTCGGCCTCGTCGGCGTCGCGCAGGATGCGGCGGGCGATCGCCAGGGCCCGTCGGCGGTGCTGACGGTACAGCTCGGTCATCGGGGGCAGGGCGCTCATGGGTGATGGAAACGCCCCACCGCGCCCATCGATCTATCGCCCCGCAAGCACCGTCAATTCAGCGGGTTAATCGTCGGCGGTGCCGATGCCCCACTCCTTGAGGCGCTTGAAGAGCGTCGAGCGGGCGATGTTCAGTTCGCGGGCCACCTGGTCACGGGTGCTGAAGCGCTTGAGGGCGCTCTCGATGATCATCCGCTCGGCGCGTTCGAGCTGACCCTCGAGGGTCATGCCGGGAATGCAGTCGAGCTCGCCGCCGATGTGCGCGGCCTGCTGGTCGCTGCGCGAGTCGAAGGCGAGGTCGCCGACGTCGATGTTCTGGGCCTTGCGCAGGAGCAGCGCGCGGTGAATCACGTTGCGCAGCTCGCGGATGTTGCCGGGCCACGCGTGGCTCTCGAGGGCCTTCATCGCCGCCGGGGTGAGCAACACCCGCTGTCCGCGGGGGGCGTGCATCTTGAGGAAGTGATCGGCGAGGAGCTTGACGTCGCCGGGCCGGCTCCGCAGCGGGGGCAGGTTCAGCGGCACCACGCACAGGCGGTAGTAGAGGTCTTCGCGGAACTTGCCCTCGCGGGACATCGCGAGCAGCTCGCGGTTGGTGGCCGCCACCACGCGCACGTCGACGGTGATGGGCCGCGGCGCGCCGACGCGCTTGATCTCGCCCGACTCGAGGGCGCGGAGCAGCTTGGCCTGGAGGTCGAACGGCAGCTCGCCGATCTCGTCGAGGAAGATCGTGCCCCCGTCGGCCTCCTCGAAGGCACCCTTGCGCGCGTTGATCGCGCCGGTGAACGCGCCCTTCTCGTGGCCAAAGAGTTCGCTCTCGATCAGCTCCTTGCTGATCGCCGCGCAGTTGACGGGGATGAAGGGGGCCGAGGCGCGGTTCGACTGCGAGTGAATGGCGCGGGCGACGAGCTCCTTGCCGGTGCCCGACTCTCCGAACACCGCGACCGCGGCGGTGGAGGGCGCGACCCGGTCGATCAGCTCGATGAGGTTGCGCACCGAGACGTCGGTGCCGATGAGGCCATAGGTGCCGGTGGTGCTCTTCGTCGCCGTGCCCTGGGTGGCGGGCTCGATGATCAGCTCCCCTTCGCCGACGCGCAGGGTGGTGAAGAAGGGCACCTCCGCTTCGAAGAGGCGCACGTTGCCCAGCCAGGTGCCGTTGGTCGACCGCTGATCGCTGACGAGGAACCGGTTGTGGTGACGCGTCACCTTCAGGTGACGCCCCGAAACGAATCGCTGGTTCAGCACGAGGTCATTTCCGGCATCCTTACCGGCGGTGAAGCTCTCGGTCTGCAGCTTGTGCGTCGTCTCCTGGGGCCCGCTCCGCAGCCGCACCTGCGCGGGGAGGTCGGGGCTGTCGGTGGCCTCGGCCTTCGCCAACAGCTCGGTGCGTGGCCCCAGCTCGGTGGTGTCGGCGTCGTTGCCCGCGCCGGCCTGGCGGAAGATGGCGCGCCACTGGCCCAGGGCGATGTCGGCGCCGTCCTGTACGAGGCCGTCGGTCATCTTCTGGCCCGCGACCAGGGTGCCCTTGCCGGAGAGATCCTGCAGGTGGCAGCGACCGTCTTCGAGGTGGAGCGCGACATGCTGACGCGACACCTCCGGGTCGGGAATCACCACGTCACAGCGCTCACCTCGGCCGAGCACGACGCGGTCCTCCGCCATCGTCAGCCGCAACACCTCTTCCCCCCGCCGGAAAAACACGAGCTCAGGCATGAAGCGGGACCTACCATGGCGCCGGTGGGCCCACCAAGACCCACTCCGCGTCCCGCTGACCGATGGAGTGAGCGCGAGGGGCGGGCGAGACTGCGGCCCGTGACCCCGTCTCGCGAATCAGGGCAGGCGGCGGTCGAGACGGCGATCACGATGCCGTTGGCCCTGTTCATGGTGCTGGGGACGCTGCAGCTCTTCATGCTGCTGCAAGGGCGCCTGTTCGCGGAGCACGCAGCCTGGGCGGCGGCGCGGGTGGGCTCGGTGCGCCACGGGGATTGCAAGGCGATGACGCACGCCTCGATTCTCGCGCTGCTGCCGAGCTTCACCTCGTTCCTGGGGGATGCGACCGCGGGCTCCACCCCCGACGAGAAGCTCGCGCGCGCCTTCTCGCTGCGGACCACCGGCAAGCCCTACGACAACCAGTACGACGCGCGCGCCGACGAGCCGCACAACCGGCCGGTGCTGTGGATCTTCAGGCCGTCGCCGCGCACCAGCGACGTGCGGCGCGAGTCGGAAGACGACTTCGACGACCCTGATCGGGGCGGTTACCGGCTCGAGGTGCGCGTCGTCTACTGGTACCCCCTGCGGATCCCCTTCGCGAACTGGGTGATGGCGACGATGTACCGCTCGTATTTCGGCTTCGGCGATTACCGGAAGACGAACCCGCTCATTCCCACCCGGCAGGCCAACTGGACACAGGCGTCGCACTCGCTCGACGGCTTTCGCACCGAGTTCATGGCCCGCTTCGACGCAGCGCAGTACGTGTTCCCGGTGATCGGCAGCGCGACGATGCGCATGATGACGCCGCCGCGGCGGGCGTTCTTCCAGCGCCAGAACTGCGAGCCCACGCCGTGAGGGCGCCCCGGGGCCAGAACATGGTGCTGCTCGCGCTGTCGATGCTGTTCCTGACGTTGATGGTCACCATGACCATCGGGCTGGGGCTGCGCATTCGCCAGAAGCACGAGATCCAGAACATGGCCGACGCGGCCGCCTATTCGAACGCGGTGATGACGGCGCGCACCTTCAACAACATGGCAGTGATCAACCGGCTCGAGGTCTCGTACTGGGTCGCGCAGGCCGCCGACCAATCGCTGATCTCGTGGACGGCCTATGCCCACGCGATGCCCGCCGGTGCGTACTTCGCGGCCTCGAAAATCAACGCCACCAACTGCCCGGCGAACACCTGGCGGGTGGTGCAACCGAAGCTGCGGGCCTTTCAAAGCGAGGTGGCGCGGAGCATCGGGAGCCACCTGGACGGCCCGCGTAACGCCGGTTGGCAAGCGGCGGACACCGCGGCCGGCAAAGAGTCGATGGCGATCCAGACGCAGATCGTTTCGCTGCGCAGCGAGCTGAACGACAGGCTGCGCGTGGACTTCTACGGGGCGGTGCGCGCCCAGCAGCTGACCGAGCAGATCGTCGCGGCCTCGCAGCAGCACGACATCTCGGTCATCAACACCGGGCAAGGCACGACGCCGAACACCGCCGCCACGGTCTCGATGCGCGAGGTGGACTGCGACTTCGCCGACCCGGGCATCAGTCCGTATACCTATGAGGAGCCGCACAACTCAGGGCTGTGCCTGCGCGCGACCTGGAGCGTCAACATGCTCCACGCCGCGATGGGCACCCGCGGCAATCCTTTCCTCACCGGCCGCACCAGCATTCCCGGAAAGGTGGAGCAGCGCCTCGCCCAGATGGCCGCCAACCACGGGGTGTCGATTAGCTACACCAAGAACGGCAGCGCCTACTGGTCGACCCACCAGTCGGACGGCAAGGCCCCCTTCATCGGGAAGGAGGCCTGGGGCGACGATCACGGCACGGCGACCGTTTCGATCGGCGGGTGCACGTCGCCCCCGATGGACATCGACGCCTACGTGCGCTCGACGCACCTGCTCAACCACGACGACGAGCACAACTGGTCACCGCTCGACTTCGAGAACGATCGGATGCCCGACGTCGATCACACGATGGGCGACTGCACGCCGATGTGTCCCTCGGTGTGGGTGCGTACGGTCGCCTTCCAGCCGTCAGACGCCGAGTCGGACGCCTGGGGGCAGCCGAAGATGGTCGTCGCGCTCGAACGCGACCTCCAGCGCGCCCCATACCCGTGGGAGCTCAACTTCAAGTTTCCCTTCAGCGCCACCGGCTCGGCCAGCGAGTGGGACGGGCGGGGCCAGCAGCTGCACACGCGGGTGGGCAACGGCCTGAGCATTCGCCGGCAGACGGCGCTCGCGACGGGCATCGCCTACTACCACCGGCGAGAACACTGGGACGAGTTCCCCAACCTCCTCAACCCCTTCTGGCGGGCCACGCTGGCTCCGATGGACGTCGATGCGCGCGTGGCGGGCCGCTCGGCCGACGTGGGCAAGTCGCTGAGCGCGCCCGAATACCGCTGGCAGCGCGACGCCTACCGCACCCTGATCGGTGCCGGCTTCGAGGGGCTCCACTGATGCGCCGCGCGCGAGGCCAGGCCACGGTGGAGCTGGCGCTGGGGAGCATCGTCTTCGTCGGCGTGCTGCTGATCGGCATTCACCTGGCCGAATACGCGCAGCTCTCGCTCAAGGTGCAGGACGCACAGACCTTCGCCATCTGGGAGGCGACCGGCCGACGGGTGCAGGACCGCAAGCTCGACGGCTCGACGACGACGCGCCCCTTCCGCAGCACCGTCGATGGCGTCAGCGGGGTGGGACCCCAGGCGCAGCGGCGCTTTTCCGACTTCGACGGCCTCTCGGCGAGCAATGGCGGCAACGTGATCGGCCGCGCGCTCACGCAGGGGAGCGGGGTCGCGGTGAGGTGCGAAGCCGCGCCGGACCTGCACTTCAAGGCCAGCACCACCGCGACGCCGGTGCTCATCGACCAGGGCGGCCTGCGGTGCACCTCGTCGGCGGAGGTCCGGGCGATCAACATTCCCCGCGCGTTCCTCCAGAAGGAAAACGGGGGGTTCTTCCGCCAGACCATCGTCCGGCGCGATCCCATTCCCGTGTGTGGCATGGGCCTTCCGGTGAAGGGCAAGTGCGTCGGCGCGCTCGCGGTGCTCACCAATGACTGGGGCCTGGTCAACGACGAGACGAACGAGTGCAAGAACACCTGCACCGCCTCTCCCTACCGCGGCATGGTGCAGCAGCTGTGGACCAGCGGCTTCGGCGAAGGGGCGGCGTTCGCCCGGGCCTACGCGGGGGAGCCGGGCACGACCGCGGAGAAGTTCGAGTTCAGCTACGCCGGCGTCGAGTCGGGCATGACCGACTTCGTGGGTGGGGAAGGCTTCCCCACCTTCATCACCGGCGGCTCGGGGCTGGGCATGGTGCCGAAGATGACGCGGCCGAAGTGTTTCCTCGGCAAGGACTGCCCGTGACGCTGGCGGTGCTGGTAGCGGCGCTGGTCTGCGCCGCACCCGACGCGGGGCCGCCGCCCTTCTCGTGGGACGTGCCGGGCCAGGTGCAGCTCGTTCCGGTCGGCAAGCAGTTGATGCGCGACGGGTTGCCGATGGTGGTCTACCTCGCGAAGTCGAGCTGGGAGCTCGATCGCCTGCTGCTCCACTACGCGGGGCGGTTCGCTGAAGCGGGCTACTTCATTCCCCCGCGCATGGGCCGGATCCCCGGGCTCAAGCTCCCGCGACTCGTCGCGCTCGACGACGTGCACCTGGTGAGCTTCCTGGTCTACGGCTGGCCCGAGCCCGATGGCACGACGACGCTGGTGCTGGGCGCGGCCGATCTCCAGCACCGCAAGCGAGGGCAGGGCGGGGTGGTGCCGGTGTTCCCCGGGGCGAAGTCACCCACCACCTTCGACGTCGAGCTGGCGACCGCGCTCTCGTTCACCGCGAAGGCGACCGAGGCCGAGGTGATCGACTTCTACCGCTCGGTGTTGCCGTCGGGCGGGTGGAAGGAGCGTGAGCCGGGGACCTTCGTGCGCGAGGGCCGGGTGGTGCGCGTGCTCTCGAAGAAGCAGGGGGCCGACCTGGCGATCGTCGTCCTCGAGCAGACCGACGACGCGCCGCTCAGCGGAACTGGGGGCGACCGAGGTACCCCGTGAGTCGCCCCATGCGCCAGGTGGGGTCCTTCGGGTCGGAGCCGATCATCGACAGGGCGCTGCCGAGCAGGCCCAGCCGCTTCTGAAACTCCGGGTCGGGCTTCACGTGGAGCTCGATGTTCGGCTCGGAGTACTCGAGCCGCTTGGCGAGCTTCACGGTGCCGGTGACGTTGAGCTCGAGGTCGCTGCTCTTCGACTTGAACTCCTCGATGGTCGCCGCGCCCTTGTCGATCTTGAGCCTCGCCAGGAAGTCGCCCACCACGATCTTCGGCAGGTCGACTGGCGTGGGGTCGGGCCCGAACTGGGCGATGGTGATGCTCGCGGTGCCGCCGTTGATCGCCAGGCCACGCGCCTCGAGCCTGACCGTGCCCGAGGCCAGCGCCAGATCGGGCTCGGCGGGGGCGTTGGGGGCGGCCGCGACGCGGGGGACCGTCAGGTCGACGTGGGCCTCGACCTGGCCGGCGAAGTCGATCCCCGAGAACCCCTTCATGTTGCCCTTGGTGAGATCGAGGTCCTCCGCGTCGATCTTGATCCGGGTGGTGCTCATACCCGAGACGCGGGTGGTGACGGTGCCGCCGAGCAGGCCGACCTTCACCGCGAGACCC
>JBBRUE010000265.1:0-8308 GCA_038248085.1 Myxococcales bacterium
GAGCAGGGTGGTGCCCGCCGGGACCTCGACGCTGACCTCCTGCAAGGGGCTGCGGAACGTGACCTTCGGCATGGCTTAGAAGTCCTCGACGCGGTGGCCGACGGCGGCCGCGCCGATCGCGCGGTCCATGATCCGCTCGACGAAGGGGCGCGCCAGGGTGTCGACCTGGGTGATGGCCGCCTTGAGCACCTCGTGGTGCGTCTCGGTCTTCTTCAGGCGCTCGAGCTGCACGAGCTCCTTCTCGAGGGTGGCCCGTTCCTCCCGGCTGAGGAGGTCGCCGTTCTCGAAGAGCTGCTTGGCGGCGTCGAGCAGGAGCCGCTCGGCCTCCACGCGCTGCTCGGCCAGCAGACGGCGCTGCATGTCGTCTTCCGCGTGGTCGATCGAGTCGAGCAGCATCTGCTCGATCTCCTCGTCGGTCAGCCCGTGCGTCGGCTTCACGGTGATCTGTTGCTGCACGCCGGTCGTCTCTTCCCGGGCGCTGACCGAGAGGATGCCGTCGGCGTCGACCCGGAAGGTGACCTGCACCCGGCCCATGCCCGCGGCCATCGGCGGAATGCCCGAGAGCCGGAAGCGCGCCAGGGAGCGGTTGTCGGCGACGAGCTCGCGCTCGCCCTGGAGGACGTGGATGTCCATGCCGGTCTGGCCGTCCTGGAAGGTGGTGAACACCTGGCCCTGGGCGATGGGGATCGCCGAGTTGCGGGGAATGAGCTTCTCGACCACGCCGCCCATCGTCTCGAGGCCGAGCGAGAGGGGGATCACGTCGAGGAGCAGCACCTCGTCCTTGCGATCCTCGTTGGTCAACAGATCGGCCTGGATCGCGGCGCCGAAGGCCACCACCTGGTCGGGGTCGATGTCGGCGAGCGGAGGCTTGCCGAAGAGCTCCTGCACGTAGATGCGCACCGCGGGCACGCGCGTCGAGCCACCGACGAGCACCACGCCCTTGACGTCGTCGGGGGTCACCCCGGCGTCCTTCATCGCGCGCCGCACGGAGCTGCCGGTCTTCTGCAACAGCGGCTGAATCCAGGCATCGAACTCGGCCCGCGTGAACGCGAAGTGGGCGCCCTCGAAGTCGATCACCGTCGAGTCGAAGTCGGTGAGGCGCTCCTTGGCGGCCCGGGCGAGCTGGAGCAGGGAAGCGATCTGCTGCACCGAGGGCTTCGTGATGCCCCGCGCGTCGAGCAGCTTCTGCGCGATCGCGCGGTCCATGTCGTCGCCGCCGAGGGCCGAGTCGCCCCCCACGGACTTCACCTGGAACACGCCGTCGATCAGCTCGAGGATTGAGATGTCGAAGGTGCCGCCGCCGAGATCGTAGATGGCGTAGAGGCCCTGCACGCCCTTATCGAGGCCGTAGGCCAGCGCGGCCGCCGTCGGCTCGTTGAGCAGGCGCAGCACCTCGAGGCCCGCGAGGCGCCCCGCGTCCTTGGTGGCCTGGCGCTGGGCGTCGTCGAAGTACGCGGGCACGGTGATCACCGCCTGCTCGACCTTGCCGGCGAAGTGCGACTCCGCGCGGCGCTTGAGCTGGCGGAGGATCTCGCCCGACACCTCGATCGGCGTCACCGGCTGACCGCCCGCGACGTCGAAGCGCACCACGCCCTTGCCGTCGACGAACTTGTACGCGCCCAGCTTCCGCGTCTCGAGATCGCCCAGCGACTTTCCCATGAAGCGTTTGACCGACTTGATGGTGTCGGTGGGGAACTCGGGGAGGATGGCGAAGGCGCGCTGCCCGACGACCACGCTCCCATTGGCGGCGTAGTGCACCACCGAGGGGAGCAGCTTCGCGTCGCCCTCGTCGGCGGCCAGGCAGGTCGGCTTGCCGTTGATCATCGCGGCCACCAGCGAGTTGGTGGTGCCGAGGTCGATGCCGATCACGCTGCCCTTGGGCTTGAGCGGATCGTGAATTTGCAGAAAGCCCTTCACGACAGCAACTCCTCTTCGAACGCGTCGACCTCTTCGAGGAAGCGCGAGTAGTAGCGCACCCGCCCCAGCGCGAGGCTGGCCGCGGGCACGTCGTCCCGGCGCAGGGCGTCCTGGGCGAGCGCGAGCGCGCTGGTGTTCGCCGCGCGGATCTCCTTCGCCATCGCCTGGGCCGCGTCGAGCTTGCGGGCCGAGCGGGCGCCCTGGAGGGCCTCGCGGCGTTCCATGATCTCCTCGAGGAAGGCCATCGGCATCTTGAGCTGCGCGGCGGCCTGCTCGGTGTCGAGCTTCACGCCCTTGAGCTCGAGCAGGTAGAACGCGCGGCGCACCGGGTCCTTGAGCACCTTGATCGCCTCGTTGATCGCGGCCGACTTCTCGGCGGCGATGCGGCGGGTGCGCGCGTCGGCCCCCATGAGCCGGTCGGGGTGCGTCTCGAGCGACAGCTTGCGATGGAGGTCCTCGAGCGTCTTCACGTCGAGGTCGACGGACGGCGGGAGGCTGAACAGTTCGAAGTGCGTCACGGCATCACACGGTGAACGAGTCGCCGCACCCGCAGGCGGCCTTCACGTTCGGGTTCTGGAGCTTGAAGCCCGAGGCGAGCAGCCCCTCCTCGAACACCAGCTCGGTGCCCATGAGGTACAGGTAGCTCTTGGGGTCGATGAAGACGCGCACGCCTTCGCGCTCGAAGATCTTGTCGCGCTCGCGGCCCTTCTCCGCCCACTCCATGTGGTACGAAAGTCCACTGCAGCCGCCGCCCTTGACGGCGATGCGCAGGCCCGCTTCGGGCGTCTGGCGCTCGCCCAGGAGCTGCTTGAGCCGGGCGACGGCACTGTCCGTCAGGCCGATGCCCTTGCCCATGGGCTTGCCCCCGGGGATCGGACCGGGGGTAGAGACGGGCTGTGTCTCGACGGCGTTCATGGTCAGGCTCCCTGGATGGCCGCCGGCTTCGCCTCGACCGCTCCACCGGTGCGCGCGGCGCGCTTGGCCCGGAAGTCCTCGATGGCCGCCTTGATGGCGTCTTCGGCGAGCACCGAGCAGTGGATCTTCACCGGCGGGAGCGAGAGCTCGAGGGCGATGTCCTTGTTGGTGATCTTCATCGCGTCGTCCATCGACTTGCCCTTCACCCACTCGGTGACGAGCGAGCTGCTGGCGATGGCCGAGCCGCACCCGAAGGTCTTGAACTTCGCGTCCTGGATGACGCCGTCGTCGCTGATCTTCAGCTGCAGGCGCATCACGTCACCGCAGGCGGGGGCGCCCACCAGGCCGGTGCCGACGTTGGGGTCGTTCTTGTCGAGGGTGCCGACGTTCTTGCTGTGTTCGAAGTGCTCGAGGACTTTGTCGCTGTAGGCCATGGTGATGTCTCCGGTTTTGCGCTGCGCTGCAACTGCCACCCGCTCAGTGTGCCTTCCACTCGATCTTCTTGAGGTCGATGCCCTCTTTGGCCATCTCGTAGAGCGGGCTCATGTCGCGCAGCCGGGTCACGGCGCGCACCATGAGATCGATCACGTAGTCGACCTCCTCTTCGGTCGTGAAGCGGCCGAGCCCGAAGCGGATGGAGCTGTGCGCCATCTCTTCTTCGACGCCCAACGCGCGCAGCACGTACGACGGCTCGAGTGAGGCCGAGGTGCAGGCCGAACCCGACGAGACCGCGACGTCCTTGATCGCCATCATCAGCCCCTCACCCTCGGCGAAGGCGAAGGAGACGTTGAGGTTGCCCGGCAGGCGGGCGGTCACGGAGCCGTTGATCGTGAGGTAGTCGAGCTTCGCCGACACGCCGGCCCACAGGCGATCGCGGAGAGCGGCCACGCGCACCGCCTCGGCGGCCATCTCGTGCTGCGCGAGCTCGCAGGCCGCGCCGAAGCCGACGATGCCGGCGACATTGAGGGTGCCCGAGCGCATGCCGCGCTCGTGACCGCCGCCGTCGATCTGCTCGCGGATGCGGACGCGCGGCTTGCGGCGCACATAGAGAGCGCCCACGCCCTTGGGACCGTACATCTTGTGCGCGGTGATCGACGCCAGGTCGACCTTGGCCGCCTCGACGCTGAAGGGCACCTTGCCCACGCCCTGGACGGCATCGGTGTGGAAGAGCACGCCCTTCTCGCGGCAAATGGCACCGATCTCGTTCACTGGCTGCACGACGCCGATCTCGTTGTTCGCGAGCATCACCGAGACGAGGATCGTCTGGTCGGTGATCGCCGCGCGGAGGGCCTCGAGATCGATGAGCCCGTCCTTCTTCGGCGAGAGGTAGGTCACCCGGGCGCCAACGCGGACCTTGCTGATCCAGCGCTTGAGCAGCTCGTCGTTCTCCAGCGAGTGCTTGATCTCGAGCGTCGCGAGGTTCTCCGGGTCGACGTCCTTCCCGGTCAGCTCCATCAGGCGCTGGATCTTGAGCTCGTCGATGCGCTCCGCCCGCTGGCGCTCGAGGCGCTTGCAGGTGTCGAGCACCGCCTTGTGCTCGGTGGTCAGGGTGATCACATGATCGCCCTTGTCCTTGTAGAACTCGACGACGCCCTTGATCGCGAGGTTGTTCGACTCGGTGGCGCCGGAGGTGAAGACGATCTCCTTGTCCGAGCACCCGATGAGGGCCGCGATCTGCTTGCGCGCCTTCTCGACGGCGGCCTCGGCCTTCCACCCGAACGCATGGTTGCGCGAAGCGGCGTTGCCGAAGTCCTCGACGAAGTAGGGCTTCATGGCTTCGAGCACGCGCGGGTCCATCGGCGTGGTCGCGTGGTAATCCATGTAGATCGGCAGCTTCATCAGGCGCGCCCTCGAATGGGGACCAAACTGGTCCGGTATCTCCCTTTGTCTAACGGGGAGAAGGGTGACCAGTCAAGTCCACTATCAGTGATTTCGGGATGTTGGAGCGTATTGCGAGTCATTCGCAAGATGAACGTCACGCTCCATGTCAGATCGGTTGGTTAGGCTGGCATGCTATTGAATCACTTCACCACATCACCACTTCGCCATGGCGGAACCCATGAGACTGTCGATTTCGCTCGATGATGACCTCTATCGGGCCGTGAAGTCGCTCGCGCAGGCTGACGACGTCTCGATGAGCGCTGCTGTGAACCTGCTGGTGCGACGGGTGGTCTTTCCACAGGGGGAGCCGATCGGCGTGCCGAGCGTTCGCAACGGACTCCTGGTCGTCGACGGACGGGAGCCGGTCACCAGCGACGACGTCAGGAAGATGGGAGAGCAACTCGAGGCCGAGGCCGCCGGACGAGGGGGAACGAAGTGAGGGTGCTCCTCGATGGCAACGTCCTGTTGGCGCTCGCCATTCGGACCCATGAGATGCACGAGGCCGCGCATCGTTGGTTCGCGGGCGGCACTCCCTTCTCCACCTGCCCGATCACGCAAGGGACCCTGCTGCGGATGCACTCGAAGTTGACCGGCGAACTGTCGATGCCGTTGGCGTGGCGCTCGCTCGAGACCTTCGTTTCCCACCCCCGGCACGCGTTCTGGCCCGACGAGGTGAGCTACTTCGACGTGCCCCACGGGAAGCTCCAGGGCGGGGCACAGGTCACCGAGGCCTACCTCGCGGCCCTGGCCCGGCACCACGAGGGCAAGGTGGCGACCTTCGACAACGCGTTCGCGCTCCTGCACCCGGACGTGGTGCTGAAGATCGACGCACTGTGACCCACAACGGATCGCCCTCTGACGGACTTCCGCACCCCTGCGGGCGGCACGCGCTTCGCTTTGGAGGGGCGCATGACCAAACATGCTTCGATTCAGCTCTCCTCGCAGCAGGGTGACGCGCCTCGCTACATCGACGGCTGGCGGCGCGGAAAGCCCGAGGAGGACCCGGAGAAGACCAAGCGCTGGGGCTGGATCTCCGCCAAGCCGAGCGAGTTCCTGATCCGCATGCGGGGGGGCAACGTGGTCTCGGCCGGGCAGGGCGCGACGGTCTTCAAGTGGCCGTGGGACTCGATGTCGATCGTCCCCACCACCGTGCAGCGCCTGCACTTCGTGGCTGACCAGATCACCCAGGAGAAGGTCGGGGTGAAGGTGACGGGCATCGCGGTCTACCGCATCGCCGAGCCGCTGATCGCCTCGCGCATGCTCAACTTCAGCTTCCCCGAGCGCGCGCAGGAGAAGCTCGCCGAGATGATGGAAGAGATGTGCGTCGGTGCGTCGCGCCGCCTGATCGCCAACCTCACCGTCGAGCAGTGCCTCACCCGCCGCAAGGACGCGCTGGCCACCGAGCTGGTGCGGGAGATCGCCCCGGTGGTGAGCGGCGAGGGCCGGGTGCAGGACGCGACCGATCGCGGCTGGGGCGTGATCGTCGACACCATCGAGATCCAGGACGTGCGCGTGCTCTCGGCGCAGGTGTTCTCGAACATGCAGGCCCGCTTCCGCCTCTCGCAGGAGCAGGTGGCGCGTGAGGCCGAGCTCGCCAAGGAGCGGGCGATCCGCACCAACGAGACCGCGACGGAGCGCGAGATCGAGCTCACCCGCGTCTCCGCGGCGACCGAGATCCGCCAGCAGAAGCAGGGGGCCGACGAGATGGCGCGGCTCGAGAAGCTCGCCTCCGATGCGAAGGTCGAAGAGGCCCGGCTCAGCCAGGAACGCATGACCCGCGCCGCGCAGATCGCCGCCGAGCGCGAGTTCCAGCTCCAGAAGATCAACGCCGAGCAGGAGGTTCGCCAGCGGCGCCAGCTCGCCGAGGAGGCCGCGATCATCGAGAAGCTCCAGGCCGAGCAGCGGCAGGCGCTGCAGAAGTTGAACGCCGAGGTGCAGCTCCAGCAGGAGAAGCTGCGCTCGCAGCTCGAGGCGGTGCAGCTCGAGGCCCAGGCCGAGCAGGCGCGGCACCAGGCGCGGTTGCAGGAAGAGCAGCAGGAGTCCGAACTGCTCCGCGCGCAGTCCGAGTCCGCCGAGGCGAAGCGGTACCTGACGGAGATCGAGACGCGCACCGCGGAGCTCGAGGTGCAGAAGCAGAACCTCCTCGGCTCGCCGGAGCTCGAGCGCGCGGCTCGCATGCGGCAGATCGAGAACACGCTCTCGCCCGAGGTGATCCAGCTCGCCGTCGCCAACCGGCTCCCGGAGCTCGCGGCGGCCTTCCAGCAGAAGATGGGCGAGGTTCACGTGACCGCGGTCGATGGGGCCAACCCCTTCGGCTACATCGCCGCCGCCATGGAGGGGGTGATGGGCCTCGCGCGCAGCGCCGGGCTCGATCTCAAGAAACCCCAGTAACGGCGGCCGCTTCACGTTCGGGCAGGTGAAAAACATTTTCCCTGAGAAACGTGGGGGCCCTTCGCTGCATATTGCGGAGAACATGAAGCGTACGACAGTCCTCGCGCTCGCCTCCCTCTCCGCCATCGGGCTCGTCTTCGTCCCGTCCCTCATTCCGACGGGGCCCACCACGAGCCTCGATGCGTCGGCGCTGCTGAACTCCGGCCGGCTCTTCGTGGCGGCCGGGGTGATCTTTCTCGGGGGGTTCCTCACCTCGTTGACCCCGTGCGTGTACCCGCTCATTCCGATCACCGTCGGCGTCTTCGGCGCGCGCCAGGCCGACTCGAAGGGGCGGGCGCTGCTGCTCACCACCTCGTACGTCGTGGGCATGGGCGCGGTGTTCAGTGCGCTGGGGGTCTTCGCGGCGCTGTCCGGCCGGGCGTTCGGCTCGGTGCTGGGCAACACCTGGGTGGTGGTCGGCCTCGCGGTCTTCATGCTGGTGTTGGCCAGTTCGATGTTCGGCGCCTTCGAGCTGGCGCTGCCTTCGAGCCTCGCGACGAAGCTCAACGGCGTGGGCGGGGGCGGCGTCATCGGGGCCTTTCTCATGGGCAGCGTGGCCGGCTTTCTCGCGGCGCCGTGTACCGGCCCGGTGCTGACGGGCGTGCTCACGTGGGTGGCTCAGACGCGCGACCCGGTGCTGGGCGGTGGGCTCCTCTTCATCTACGCGCTGGGCATCGGCGTGCCGTTCTTCCTGATCGGCGTCTTCACCGTGCGGCTCCCCAAGAGCGGCGTGTGGATGGAGTGGGTCAAGAGCGTGTTCGGCATCGCGCTGCTGGCGATGGCCGTGGGGTACCTGCGCGACGGCTTCCCCTCGCTGCGGGAGTTCCTGACCTCGGCGGCGCTCGTGCTCGGCCGGAGCTGGGCGATCGGCCTGGGCGCCGTGCTGGCGTTCACCGGCGTGGTGCTCGGCGCGATTCACCTCTCGTTCAAGGAGCGCAAGGAGTGGCTGCTCAAGGGCCTCGGCGTGGCCGCAATGCTGGTCGCCTTCCTGGTGCGCATGGCGGCCCCGGCGGCGATGCTCCCCCAGGAGCCCGGCGTCGTCGGGGCTCCCCATGGCTCCGAGTTGGTGTGGGCGATGAACTTCAAGGCCGACGAGTCGAAGTCGCCCGAGTCGTTCGACGCGGTGCTGGCGAAGGCGAAGGCCGACTGCAAGCCGGTGCTGATC
>JBBRUE010000266.1:0-8307 GCA_038248085.1 Myxococcales bacterium
TCCTTGATGCGCGGCGCGAGCCACGCGTTGAGGGGGATCTGCCACGGCAACCGCAGCACGAACTGCGCGATGATGAACGTCAGCGCTCCGAAGAGCCAGGCCTTGAGCGGGACGTGCAGCCGTCGCCACAACACCAGCATCAGGGCCAGCGGCCCGAGCGTCGCCACCACGCTCGAGACCGCGAGGCCCGCGGCGACTCCCGGTTCCCAGGTCAGGCTCACGCCCCGACGCTACACCCGCACCGGCAGGTACACGTCGAACGTCGTGCCGGCGCCCACCGTCGATTCGCAGTGAAGCAGCCCGCCGTGCTGCTGCACCACGCGCGAGACGACCGCGAGGCCGAGCCCGGTGTCGGTGCTCTTGGTGGTGAAGAGTGGGTCGTAGATGCGGGTGAGCACCTCCGGCGCGATGCCCACGCCGGTATCGCGGACCCGCACGTGCCCGTAGCGTCCGGGCTTCGCCCAGTGGTGCGTGCGGACGAACTCGTCGGTCAGCTCGCTCTCCATCACGCCGACGACGATGCGGCCGCGACGGCCCACCGCGTCGCGCGCGTTGATCAACAGGTTCGCCAGCGCCTGCTCGATCTGCACGGGGTCGCCGTCCACCAGCGGCGCGTGCCCGGCCTCGTGGGTGACCGTCACCTCGGCGGGGATCGACGAGCGCACCAGCTGGAGCGTGCTGGTCACCCGCGCGTTCAAGTCGATCAGCTCGTGCTGGCGCGAGTTCGCGCGGCCCAGCGCCAGCAGCTGCTGCACCACGCCGCAGGCCTTCCGAGTGGCGTGGAGCGCGTCCTCCACCGCTTCCCCTCCGTCGGGCGCGAGGGAGGCCAGGTCGAGGCTGCCGAGGTTCGAGTGCACCACCGCGAGGCAGTTGTTCAGGTCATGCGCGACGCCCGCGGCCAGCACGCCCATCAACTCCACCCGTTGCAACGACTCGAGGTGGCGCTCCAGTCCCAACCGGCTGACGGTGTCCTGCTCCTGCTTCTCGAGGAGCTGCACGCGGGTGAATGCACCGGCGAGCTGCGTGGCGAGCACCACCAGCAATTCGAGCTCGCCGTCCGTCGGCGCCATGACCCCCTCGTCGCCGAAGGTGCCGACCCCCAGCGAGCCGATCACCACCGGGCCCAGCACCATCGGGATGCTGAGGATGGTGCGGTTCTTCAGTGCGGCGACGATGGTCTTGTTGGTGCGCGGATCCTCCGCGGCCTCCAGCACCAGCACTGGCGCCTTGCCGGCGATGAGCTCCGCGACCATCGCGTCGCCGGCGAGGGGGACGAGGGGGCAGGTCGCGAGCACCAGCTCGTGCATCGCGCCTTCCGCCTGCACGATGCGCAGGTGGCCAGGGTTCTCGGGCTCCAACAGCGCGAGCCACACCGTGCGGTAGCGGGTCTCGGTCCGCACGGCCTCCCAGGTCAGCTGCACCAGCTCCCGCAGCGTCGTCGCCCGTTGAAGCACGCTCGCGTGGTGAAGTACGGCCCGCAGATTCATGGACATGGACACGGACACTCTGCCCCGAAAGCAGTCTCACTGTAATCGAGTCGGGCGCGACACAGGGGGGGGGGTACGGCGCCCGCGCACCTGAGCTGGTCTCCAGGCGTGGAGGCTCGTGGGTGAAGATGCGCGACTTCATGCGGACGTTCGGGTGCTGTGTCGTCTTCGTGTTGAGTGGGTGTCTCGGCGTCGCGGCCGACCTTCCGCAACGCGACGGGGGCGGCACCGGCGGAGGTGCCGCGATGGAAGGCGACTCCGGTGTGGGAGGCGGCGACGGGGATGGCGGTCGTGCGACTGCTCAGGACGCCGGCGCGGTGGACGCGGGGCGCGCCGAGCTCGACGCCGGGCCTGTCGTCGACGCCGGCGCCGACCGCGTGCCGGTCTTCGTTGCCGTCGGCAAGCAGGGCCGACGCGCGGTCTCGTGCGATGACGGGCGCACCTGGAGGCACGACGTTTCTCTCGATGACGCGTGGCCCGCGAACGAGCGCTACCGCTGCTTCTCCGGGGACTTCACGCTGCCCGACGGCGGCACCCAGGGCACCGACTGCGACCACAACGCCTACTCGTCCACCAGCCTCGCGTATGCCGACGGGGCGTTCATTCAGACGCTGGGGTGGGGCGCGCCGGGCACCTTTCATCGCTCGACCGACGCCGTCACCTGGCAGCAGGTGGACATGGGCGCCAACGTGGCGGACGTGATGTTCGCCGGCGGGCGGCTGATCGCAGCGACGCGGAGCTCGCGCCGCTCGGATGATCTCGGGCTGACGTGGAGCGCCGGCGGAGACATCGACCTCGCCAACGGCAGCAACCCCATCTGGAACGTGCGCGGCGGCGTGGCGGGCGGCGGCGTGTTCCTCGTCACCGCGCAGGACGGGGCCAACCTCGACCTCGCGTACAGCGCGAACGGGGGCACGAGCTGGCAGCGGCCGACGATGCAGGGCGGTGGACGCGTCGATGCGTGTGGCGCCGGGCACCCCGCGTGGGGCAACGGGGTGTTCGTCACCCTGTCGTGGTCTTCCGCGCAGAACGCGACGGTGGTGTGCCGGAGCGCCGATGGCGCGGCGACCTGGACGTCGTCGACCATCCCCGGCGAGAACATGGAGTCGCGCCCGCTGTGGACCGGCACCGAGTTCATGGTGTGGAGCAACGGCAAGGTGCATCGCTCGCCCGACGGCGTCACGTGGACCAGCACCAACACCCAGACGCGGCGCAACGGCGTGCTCTCGGGAGGTCCGAACATCGGCGCCGCGGCGCACCACGAGAACGGGGCCTTCGTCGCGGTGAAGGGCGGGTGGCAGGTCTGGTACGAGCAGCAGCGCTTCTACCGGAGCACCGACGGCGTCACCTGGGACGAGCTCGCCACCGGCGACTACGTGCAGGGGCACCCCATCACCGCGATGTCCGCGGGCTTCGCGACGCGCAGCACCGGGTGTCCGTGACGACGCCGGGCTGACGTCACCCTTCGTCCGGGTGCTTCGGGCCGCCGGGTCGCGAGCCGTCCACCTGCTCGACGCCCGAGCCCTCGGCAGGCGCGACCGGTCCGCTGACCGAGCCGGTGGGTGTCGACTGCTCGCCCGGGTCGATGCGGCCATCGGTGCGCTGCCGCAGCCCTTCCTTGAGGGCGACGTCGTGGTTCGCCGTCACGCGCGCCGGCGTGTTCTGGGCTTCTCCGGGCAAGGTGACCTGGCGGCGCTGGGCGATGGTCGCTTCGACCAGAGAGGGCCCGCCGGCGCCCAGGCGCGTGGCCGGAGGTGCGCCGGGGTGCACGTCGCCCGTGTCGGTCTCGGGGTTCGGGGTGCGGGTGCCGGCCACCGCGGGGGTTCCGCCGCCGAACGAGCCGGGCACGACGCCGTCGGGCACCAGCGGTCGCGAAATGACGGCCCAGATGCGACCGAGGGTGAGCGGGGGCGAGGACGGCTCCTTGGCCGGCGGCGGTTCCTTGTCGGGCGGCGTCGACACCGTGTTCTCGCCCTTCGCGATGGTGACCAGCGCGTCGAGATCGAGGAACCCCTCGGATGCGTTGCCGCGGGTGCTGGTGGCGTTCTTCCCGTCGGCTTCGGTGGGCGCGAAGCCGTCGCCTTCGAAGGGCGTCTTGCGCCCCGGCGCGTTGACGTCGGTGCCGGACAACCCCGAGTCGAGCAGGCTGCGCAGCCGCGCTTCGCGGCCGAACGAGTCGGGCGTGACGGTCGGGCTCGCGCCAGCGGTGCCAGGCGTCGCGGGTGCGACGGGGTCCTTCGTGGTCAGCGTGCTCGCGGGCTGGGCGCTGCTGTGGAGTCCGTTGAGCGAGGGCAGGGCGATGGAGCCGCCGCTGATGCCGTCGTTGCGGCGCGGCGTCTCGAAGGTGTCCTTCGTCGCGCGCGGCTGGGTGACGGTCGCGGTCTTCGCGGGCGTGTGGAGCGGGAGGGGCTGGCGCGGCGAGCGGGTCGGCTGGGAGATCTTCATGGTCGGTGTCCTCGGGAAGGGCTTTCCCTGAACGCGCGGTTGGCGCGTCGACAGGCTCAGCACGCCCAAGATGCCGGAATGGCTCGTGAATCCCGGCCCTGGTCCTCGTCGATGCTCAGCGCCGTCGCCAGTACTGCGCGACGATGAAGGCGATGACGAGCAGCGGCACGATGGCGATCGCGCCGGTCCAGACGATGCCGCCGAAGTCGGTCGGTACGCGCGTCAGCTCGATTTGCAGGCTCACGGAGCCGAAGAACGTGATGACGCCCAGCAGCGCGATGGCGAACATCGTGGCCATCGGCATGCGCGCGAGGTGCGCGGTGTCGGGCGTCACGAAGTGCAGGCACTCGTTGCAGTAGCCGGGGCCCCAGCTCGGGGCGAGCTTCTCGCACCAGTCACACAGGAACAGGCCACACCGCTTGCATGTCGAACGGGCCGGGCGCGAGTGGAGCTTGCACGCACCGTCACTCAGGGAACTCACGCGCCGACGATACGCGGTCGGGGCGTCGAGCTGATGATGGATCGCTCAGGCCCCGGCTCGAGCTCGCTCCTGCGGTACGCTCTGTCGAGACCTCATGACCCTCGAAACCGAGTTCTCTGCGCCGCCGCTCGTCGTGCTGCACCGCCACGACGGTTCGCCCTGGCAGCTCGTGTTCGCTGCCGACGGCATCGCCGAGCTGGCAGGCCTGCCGTGCCGCGCGTGGGTGTCGGTGCAGGGCGGGGCGCTCAAGCTGACCATCGAACAGCCCGCGCGGCTGTGGGCGCCTGGGCTCCAGAAGGGCAAGCGTGACGCGCGCATCCACGACGCGGGGAAGCTGGCCGGCACCGCGAAGGTGCCGCAGCGCGAGGTGCTGCGCCTGGGCAAGCACGAGCTGGTCGCCTTCCATGAGCGAGGCGACCGCGCGATGCGTCCGCTGCCCGAGGCGGTGCAGCGACTGGTCGCCGAGGTGCGGCGCGCGGACACCGCCACGACGCGCGAGGTGCTGGCCGACGCGCTCGAGGAGCAAGGGTCACCCGCCGAAGCGGAGTACGTGCGCCGCGAGCTGGCCCTGCAACACGCGAAGGACACGAAGAGCCAGGCCTTCACCGACGAGCTCGAGCGCTTCAAGGCGCTGGGCCAGGTGGTGGGCACGACCTTTCGCTACGTCGTCGGCCGCGACGTGGAGGGCTGCGCAGGGCTGCGGTGGACCTTCCGCTGCCCGCGCACCTTCGGCGAGCTGACTGAGACCGGCTCGAGCTCGACGCGCTTCTGCGAGGCGTGCCACAGCCCGGTCGTCCGCGCAGACACCGAGGCCGAGGCGGGCGCGCTCGCGGCCCGGGGCGTGTGCGTGTCGTACCAGGCACCCGACGAGCAGCTGCAGTGGGTCGGTGACATGGCCGTCCCCGCAGAACCGCGTGGGCCGCCGAGCTGGGTGGGCTCGGTGGCCATGCCGCACCCCCGCATTGCCCTCCCCGACGCGCCGAAGCCCGAGCCGGCTGTGGAACCGAAGCGCTCCTTGATGGAGCGCGTCAGGCGCTGGTTCCGCTAAGGCAGCCGACGCGGCTCCGGCGTGGCATGGTGGGCGCTTGCCTCGATTCCGACAAATCGCGGTGCTCTCCGCCCTGTGCTGGGCGGGGATCGACGCGGGCAAGCCCATCGTGGCCGACGCACTTCCAAGCGACGCGAGGCGGCTGATCAGCTCGGCATCGTGAAGGTTCGGGAGTCCCGCTCCCGTCAGAACGCGCGGCGCTGCATTCACCAGCGCGTTACGTGGGCGGTGATGCGACCGCTGCTCGTGCTTTCCCTCGCGCTCACCGCCTGCGCCGACGTCAAACCCATCGAGAACGCCAGGGTCTACGGACCCGTCACCTCGATGATCGACCTCTTCACCAGTTGCCAGTTGCTCGAGACGAGCGAAGGCCCGGTGCTCTTCGACGCATGCTGGCGAAAGGACGAGCTGACCGTGCGCCTCAAAGAACGCGGCCACGTGCCTGCCGACGTCATCGCCGTGCTGTTGACGCACGGGCACGCCGACCACGTCGGAGGTCTCGAGGCGCTGACCAACGCGCGCCTCGTCGCGCTCGGCGCTGAGCAGGAGACCATCTCGAAGTACGCCAGGGGAGACCCGACCATCGATCAGGTCGTCACCGATGGTGAAGTCATCAGCTTCGGGGACACCCAGGTGCGGGTGTTCGCCGTCGCGGGCCACACCCCCGGCAGCGCGGTGTACCTCGTCGGTGGCACGCTGGTGCTGGGCGACACGGGCCTGGCCACCGGGAAGGGGGACTTCACGCAGGTGCCCGCAGACCGCAGCGCCGACCCCGCGCAGGCCATCACCTCGATGGTGGCGCTCTCGACCCGGCTCGACGTCGAGGGCCTCGAGGTGAAGTGGCTCTTGCCGGCCCACAGCGGTGGCGTGGCCGGCAAAGCTTCGCTCGACGCCTGGAGCTCGACGCGCTGATCAATCGGCGGGGCGTGTCGGCCTCGCCTCGGTTCACGATGCGCTCCACCTGTGCGGCGTGACATTGTTCCCGCTCATGGACGTCAAGCGCATCCTCCTGGGACTCGTCTTCTTCGTGCTGGGCGCCTCCGCGCTGTGGAACACGACCCGCGCCGTCAGGGCCGGCGAGATCCTCGACTTCGCGAAGCACGACTCGACGATCTTCCACAAGGCGACCGAGCCCGGCGCGTTCTGGTTGTACGTCGGGCTCTGGGCGGTCTTCGGCGCGCTGGGGGTCGCCTCCGGGGTGTGGGTGGTGCTGAAGCGCGAAGAGACGTAGGGCTCCTTCGCCTCTCGGCTGTCAGCGCTGCTTCGACCACCCCGCGCTGTGCACGCGCAGTTGATCAACAGCTCGACGTCGGTGGCGCGCCGCTGAACGACTCCCAGCCCGCGCCGGCGAGGCAGTAGGCTGAGCGCTCGCGTGAGCCCCTTCGCCGCCGCCTTCGCCCGCTGTCTGCCGAACGGGCAGCGCGCTCCTGACGACGGGGCGCTCGACGCGGCCTGGGCCCGGGTTCAGGCGTCGTTCCCCGGCGCGCCCGACGATGTCCCTTCGTTCGCGGCCTGGCTCGCCCCGCGCGCGACCGGGGACTTCTCGACGTGGCCGCTCGAGGAGCTGCACCTCGCGTGGGCCTGCGCGCACGGCTCGGCGCCGGCGCTGCAGCGGCTCGAGCGCGACTACTTCGCGCGGCTCGCCCCCACCATCGCGCGCATCGACGCAGACCGGGCCTTCGTCGACGAGGTGCTCCAGGTGGTGCGTGAGCGGCTGCTCGTCGCGCCCCCGGGTGGAACGCCGCGCATCGGCACGTGGGAAGGCGCCGCGCCGCTGGCGAGCTGGCTGCGCGCCATCGCGGTGCGCACGGCCCTCAATACGAAGCGCGCGGCAAGCGCGGGCCCTCCACCCGATGACGACGACGTGCTGGAGACGCTCTCGACCTCGGGCCCTGAGCCCGAGCTGGCGTTGTTGCGCGCCCGCCATCGCGGTGAGTTTCGCGAGGTGTTCCGAGAGACGCTGGCGACGCTGACGCCGCGGGAACGCACCGTGCTGCGGCTGCAGGCGATCGACGGGCTGACGCTCGAGCGCATCGGGGCGCTGTACCGGGTGAACAAGTCGACGGTCTCGCGCTGGTTGGACCAGGTACACGAGGCGCTGGCGCAGGGCACGCGGTTGCGGCTGGGGCAGCGGCTCTCGCTCGACCCGGAGCAGCTCGAGAGCTTCGTGCGCGCGATGCGCTCGAACCTCGAGCTGTCGGTCTCGGCGCTGCTCGGCAGCCAGTCGCAGGAGTCGCATGAGCGCCCGCGCTGACGACGACGCCGCACTGCGCGCTCGCGCCGAGGCGTGCGACCTCCGCGCGGTGCTTCGCCGGCGTCCGAGGAGCGCCAACGCGGGCGACACCGTCGCGCTGCACCCTCGCGCCGCGAGTCGCCGATGGAAGCGTTTCTGCGCTGACGTTTTCGTCGACGGCGCCCAGCAGTCGGTCCGGGGAAATGCGTGACCGCCTGTCCTGACGACACCGTGTTGCTCCGCGCGGCGCAGGGCGCGCTGTCCGATGTCGACTTCGCCGCGCTGGAGACGCACCTCGACGGGTGCTCCGCGTGCCGCCGGGTGCTCGCCGCGGTCGCCGGCGACGAAGCCGCGCAGCCCCCGCAGCCGTTGCTCGGTCGCTACGAGCTCGGCCCGCTCGTCGGCGCAGGTGGCATGGGCGTGGTGTACGCCGCGCGCGACCTGAAGCTCGGCCGCGTCGTCGCGCTCAAGGTGCTGCGCCCCCAGCTCTCCGATGGTCCGGCCCGCGCGCGGCTGGTGCGCGAGGCCCAGGTGATGGCGCGGCTCTCGCACCCCTCGACGCGGAGGAACTTCCCGAAGTGCAGCTCGAGGTCTCGGTGCTCTCTCCACTCGA
>JBBRUE010000267.1:0-8270 GCA_038248085.1 Myxococcales bacterium
CTGGGTGCGGGCCTGGCCGGCGACGAGCTCGACCTCCGAGAGGATCTCCTCGGCGCGGTAGCGGGCGTCGCGCGCGGCGTTCCACTTCTTCGCCAGGGGCGTGCGCATCAGCACCAGCGCGGCCCACCAGGCGAAGCAGATCAACCCCACGCCCTGCATGACCGGCTGGAGCCAGAGGTAGGTGCACACCGCGGTCTCGACCACCGCGAGGTACACCACGAAGACGATCGCCAGCACCGTCACCGGAGCCCACAGGCTCACCAGGCGATCGTGCCAGCGCCACTTCGTGAGGGTCTTCTGCTCGTCCACCGACAGGCGGGCGAGCACGGCCTGCGCGAGGGAAGGCAGCCTGGGCTTCGCGTCGCCGGCCACTCAGTCCTCCGACTTGAGCACGACGAGGAAGGCCTCCTGGGGGAGTTCGACGCTCCCGACCTGCTTCATGCGCTTCTTCCCCTCCTTCTGCTTCTCGAGGAGCTTGCGCTTGCGGGAGATGTCGCCGCCGTAGCACTTGGCGAGCACGTTCTTCCGCATCGCCGAGATGGTCTCCCGGCTGATGATCTTGCTGCCGATCGCCGCCTGAATCGCGACCTCGAACATCTGCTTGTGGATGACCGTCTTGAGCTTCTCGCAGATCTCGCGGCCGCGTTGGTACGCGCGCTCCTTGTGAACGATGGTCGAGAGGGCGTCGACGATCTCCCCGTTGAGGAGGATGTCGACCTTCACCAACTCGGAGGTCTTGTACCCGCCCAGCTCGTAGTCGAGGGAGGCGTAGCCGCGGCTGATGGACTTCATCTTGTCGAAGAAGTCGAACACCACTTCGGCCAGCGGCATTTCATACGTCACCCGGCAGCGGGTGCCGGTGGAGCCGAGGTACTCGATGCCCTTCTGGATGCCGCGGCGATCCTGGCAGAGCTGGAGGATCGCGCCGAGGTGATCGTTGGGCACGTGGATGTGACAGACGAGGTACGGCTCCTCGAGGTGCTCGATGTTCTGCGTCGGGGGCAGCTTCGAGGGGTTGTCGATGAAGAACGCCCCGCCGCCGGTCGGGAACACCTTGTAGACCACGCTGGGCGCGGTGGAGATGAGGTTCAGGTTGTACTCGCGCTCGAGGCGCTCCTGGACGATCTCCATGTGCAGCAGGCCGAGGAAGCCGCAGCGGAACCCGAAGCCGAGCGCCGTCGAGGTCTCCGGTTCCCAGGTGAAGGCCGAGTCGTTGAGGCGCAGCTTGGTGAGCGCGTCGCGGAGGTTGTCGTAGTCGGCGGCGTCGATCGGGAAGACGCCCGAGAACACTATCGGCTGCACTTGCTTGAAGTCGGGGAACGGGTGCGTCGTCGGCCGCAGCGCGTCGGTGATGGTGTCGCCGACCTTCGCGTCAGCGAGTTCTTTCACGTTGGCGACGAAGATCCCGACCTCGCCGGCCATCAGCGACTTCACCGCGGTGGGGTACGGCGCGATCACCCCGAGCTCCATCACCTCGAAGGTCTTGCCGTTCGACCAGAGCTTGATCTTCTGGCCGATGGTGACGGTGCCGTCGACCACGCGCACCAGCATCACCACGCCGCGGTAGTTGTCGTACCAGCTGTCGAAGACCAGGGCCTTGAGCGGATCGGTGAGCAGGCCCGCGGGCGGCGGCACGTGCTTGACGATCGTCTCGAGGAGCTTGTCGATGTTGAGCCCCTCCTTGGCGGAGACCGGCACGGCGAGCCGGCTGTCGAGGCCGATCACGTCTTCGATCTCCGCGCGGGTGCGGTCGACGTCGGCGGACGGGAGATCGATCTTGTTGATCACCGGGATGATCTCGAGGTTCGCCTCCATCGCCAGGTACACGTTGGCGAGGGTCTGGGCCTCGACGCCCTGGGTGGCATCGACCACCAGCAGCGCACCCTCGCAGGCGGCCAGCGAGCGGCTGACCTCGTAGGCGAAGTCGACGTGGCCAGGCGTGTCGATGAGGTTGAGGACGTAGTCCTGCCCGTCCTCCGCCTTGTATTTCATGCGAACGGTCTGCGCCTTGATGGTGATGCCGCGCTCCCGTTCGATGTCCATGTTGTCGAGGAACTGGGCTTGCTTGTTCCGGTCGTTGACCGTGCCCGTCTTCTCGAGGAGGCGATCGGCGAGCGTGGACTTGCCGTGATCGATGTGGGCGATGATCGAGAAGTTCCGGATGTGCGCGTTTTCAGACGGCATGAGCGTGCGGCCAAGTAGCACCCACCCCCGGCGAAATCCATTCCTCCCGGGGCTGGGGTTGGGCACACTCCGCCCGTCATTTTCCCATGGGGGTGTGTTGCATGATCCGTCGAGCCATCGTCGCTGCCGTGTTGTCGGTCGCCTCGTTTTCCTTCGCGCAGGACGCGGGTGTCGCCACGGCGCCGGCCACACCTTCGGGCCCGGTCGTGCCGCCTCCGAGCGCCGCGTCGATCAGGGAGGTCGTCGACTACCTCGAGAACGGCAAGGATCGCGGCCCTGCCCTCCTCGACCTGATCCCCTGCACCAAGGTGGACAACACCAAGGGCAGCCCGACCCAGTTCAGCTGCATCGAACCGGTCACCAAGCCGGTGGCCAAGGGCACCACCGTCTTCGCCTGGCTGCAGTGGTACTGCCCGAAGGACGGCAAGTACGAGGACGTGCAGATCCAGTTCCTCCATGAGGGCACGGTTCGCCAGACCATCGATATCCCGGTGGCCGGCTTCGGCCGCACCCGAGGCTGGCGCGGCAGCAACCTGAACAAGGTCGGCAAGTGGACGATCAAGGTCAGCCGCGGAGACAAGGAACTGTCTTCGACGACCGTCGACGTCATCACCAACTGAGCTGACTCAGGCCGAGGCGCGCGCCGCCTGTCGACGCCGCCAGAGCCCCATCGAAATCATCAAGAGCGCGGCGACCAGCGCGGCGAACGCCCACAGCAGCCGCTGCGGGGGACGCGAGGCCGACAGCGGCTCGACCTTGAGGGTGCTGAAGCTCTCGGCGAGGAGCGGCGCCAGTTCCTCCCAGCGGCCCGACGGCGCGCTGGCCACCGCCACGATGTGCCGGTCTTCACCGGGCCACGCCGCCACGACCACCCGCCGGAGTTGGCTCCCCTGCCGGATCGAACCGAGCACCTCGACCCGCCCGTTGATGACCTCGGCGCGCTCCAACTGAAATGGCTGGCCCAGGGCATCGTGCAAGTGGCGGACGACGGCGGTCGAGAACTCGTCGCGCGACGACGGCCCCAGGGTCATCGTCTCTTCGGTGACGGAGATCAGCAGCGAGGCCGCGTCCTCCCCCTCTCCGTCCACCAGCGCTGCGCTGAGGTACCGGGTCGCGCTCGAGTTCCGGGTCACGGTGCCCGCGTGGGTGCCGTGAAAGAGATCCATGCGCGCCATGCGGAAGGCCCTGGGGGGCTTGAACTGGAAGCCGTCCTGCCGGAGCACGGGCCCGAGCGGGTCGGCGGCCGTCGCCAGGGTGCCGCAGAGGATCAGCAGCGCGACGAGCGAACGCATCACCGCGAAGTGTAACCCATGCCCTCCCCTCTCCATCGGCGCAGAATGCACATGCGCGGTGAAAGCGCGGCGTGGCTGTGCTTCAACGCAGGACACCGATGACCCCGGATGCCCGCAGCGCGCTCGAGACCAAGGTCGACCGCCACCTCCGTCGCGGGGAGCTCTCGGAGGCGTGGGCCGAGCTCCAGCACCTGGCCGCCGCGTTTCCGGAAGACGCAGCGATCGCCACCCGGCTGGGGCAGCTCGAGCAAAGCCTCGAGCCGACGGAGCGCCGCCGGGTGACGATGGCCCGCGCCGAGCCGAGCGCGACCCACAAGAGCCCGATGCACGAGGCGGAGTCGTACGCCGCCGCGGGCCGCTACGCCGAGGCGATCACCATCTACCGCCGCCTCCTCTCCGAGCGGCCTGACTGGGACCTGGTGAAAGAGCGGCTCGCCGAGCTCTTCCAACTCGCCCAGGTGACCTCTTCAGCGCGCCAACCCGTGAACCGCGAACGAGTACTCTCCCACCTGCTCGAGCGCATCACCGCGCGGAAGCGCACCTGACCCACCACGCCACCCACGCCCCACTCCTCTGACGAGATTGTCAGGAAGCGCTGGCACCTTCGGGCGTGAATGTCATACGCTCCGGTGTCCTACTGACACGTTTGCCTTCATGATTCTGGAGGGTTGAGCCCTGATGTCACTCGTCGGCCGCCACATCGGTCGGTACCGGATTCTGGAGCAGCTCGGCCAGGGCGGGATGAGTGTCGTCTACAAGGGCCTCGACACCACGCTCGACCGCGAAGTGGCGGTCAAGGTGCTGCACCCTCACCTCTCGGGCCGGGCGGAGTCGCGCAAGCGCCTCGAGCGCGAGGCGAAGGCCGTGGCGCGCCTGCACCACCCGAACATCCTCGAGGTGTTCGACTACTCCGGCGAGGCGGCCAACGAGGCGTACCTCGTCACCGAGTACATCCGCGGGCAGACGCTGCGGCAGTTCATCACCGACGAGGCGTTGTCCCCGCCGGAGATCGCCGCGATGGTGGTGCACGAGCTCGCTTCGGCCCTGGCCCACGCGCACGAGGCGGGCATCCTCCACCGCGACCTCAAGCCCGAGAACGTGATGGTGCGGGATGACGGCGTGCTCAAGCTGATGGACTTCGGCATCGCCAAGATCCTCGACCGCGACGAGAAGATGACGATGACCGGCGCGCTGGTGGGCAGCCCCGCGCACATGGCCCCGGAGATCATCGAGGGCGAAGAGGCCGGCGCCGAGGCCGACGTGTTCTCGCTGGGCACGATGCTCTACCTCTTCACCACCGGGAAGCTGCCCTTCACCGCGCCCAACACCACCGCGACGCTCAAGAAGATCCTCGACTGTGTCTACGACGACCCGCGGCAGGTGATGCCCACCGTGTCGGACGAGCTCGCGGAGATCATCGGAGCGTGCCTCCAGCGCCAACCGTCGGCCCGCTTCGCCACCGCCGGCAAGCTGCGCGACGCGCTCGCGGAGTACCTCGCCGGCCTGGGCATCACCCGCCCCCACGAGGAGCTGCCGAAGTTCTTCCTCGAGCCCCGCGGCTACCGCAAGGAGCTCATTCCCCGCGTCACCGCCGCGCTGCTCGCGCAGGCCGAGAAGTCGATCGCCGAGAAGAAGTCGGCGCGGGCGATGTCGGCCCTCAACCAGGTGCTGGCCCACGAGCCGTCGAATGCGCGCGCCAACGAGCTGCTCGGCCAGATGCGCGCCCGCAAGCAACGCGAGGCCCGGGTCAAGCGGCTGCAGCGGCTCGCCTTCATCAGCGGCGGAATGTTCATCGTCGCGATGAGCGTGCTGCAGGGGGTGCGCGTGGCGCTGACCCCGAAGCCGTTCGTGCCGCACTACGCGCTCGCCCCGACCGACGTGACGCTGGCCGGGGTGTCGTGGCCGAGGCCCCCCGAGCCACTGCGCGTGGCCGAGGTCGACCCGCCGGTCGAGAACGTCAAGCCCGACCCGATCAAGCCCCTGGTCACCCCGGCGTGGGTCAAGCCGCAGCTCAAGCCGGGCGTGGAGCTGGTGGAGATCTCCGCCATCGTGCGCCCCTTCGGCTACGTGCAGGTCGATGACGGCCCCCGCACCACCGAGGCGCTCGCGCGGCACGTGCTCAAGCTGGCGCCAGGCAGCCACCGCTTCACCGTCACCTGCGAGTTCTGCGAGTCGCAGGGACGAAGCCTGACGGTCGACGTCAAGCGCGGGGAGGAGATCGCGCTGGTGGCGCCGCTCAAGCCGTCGTTGGTGTCGTTCCGCGGCTGGCCCGATGACGCGTCGGTGCGGGTGGGCAGCCAGGAGATGAGCGTGGGGGCGTCGCAGACCGCGCCCTTCCGCCTCTCCACCCCGCCCTCGGGCAGCCAGGAGATGCGGCACAAGGTGGAGTACTCGGTCACCGTGGGCGGAGTCGTGGTGGACAAGGGCGTGAAGTACGCGGCCCCCGGGCGACCGCTGGTCATCGAACGGGGGGCGCCGTGAAGCGAGCCCTGGTGACGTTCGTGCTGCTCGCCTCCGTCGTCGCCCAGGCGCAGGTGGTGCCCGAGCGTGAGGTGGAGATCATCCAGTCGCTCTACGAGGCCGGGAAGTACGCCGACGCGGCGAAGCGGGCCAACGAGTCGCTCGCGCTGGCGAACTTCTCCGACGTGCAGCGGGTGAAGTTGCACGAGATGGCCGGGCTCTCGGCGTTCAACCTGGGCGATCTCAAGGGGGCCCAGGCGGCCTTCCTCCAATTGCTGCGCCTGAACCCCGACTACATCCTCGACCCGTTCGCGGTGCCGCCGCCGGCGATCCGCGTGTTCGACCAGGTGCGCAAGGAGAACGCCGACGCGCTCAACCTGGTGCGGCAGCAGATCGCCATTCGCATCGAGCAGGACAAGCGCGCCGCCGTCGAACGGGAGCGGCAACTCGCCGAGCAGGAGGAGCGCCGGCGCAGGGCGGAGTTCCTCGCCAACGACATCACCGTGCGCACCGTCGAGAAGCGCTCGATGCTGGTGAACCTCATCCCCTTCGGGGCGGGCCAGTTTCAGCAAGGCCGCAACGGCTGGGGCGTGGGCTTCGCGGTGTCGGAAGGCCTGATGGCGGTGCTGAGCATCGTCTCGTTCTTCGCCATCGAGTCGCTCTTCGACAACGTCACCCGAACCTGGACCGACCGGCTCACCGACACCGGCATTTTCACGATCATCACCCGCGAGATCCCCGCGTCCCGCCGCACCGAGCGCGACGTGTGGACGGGCCTCAAGTACGGCACCGGCATCGCCTTCTATGCGCTGTGGGCCATCGGGGCTGGCGACGCGATCTGGCGCCACCAGGACGAGGTCGTCACCGAGCGTCGCGAGCCCATCGCGCCGCCCCCGAAGCCGCCGACCGCGCGGCTGCGCATCTTTCCCACGCCCGGCGGCTTAGGTGCCGGCGTCACCATCGGTTTTTGAAGGAGTCCCCCAGATGCCCAGCCTCACCATCAAGACGCCTGACGGAAAGACCCGGTCCGTCACGCTGCTCAAGCGCATCACCAGCCTCGGCAAGAGCGCCGACAACGACATCGTGCTCGAAGACGCGCGGGTGCCCGAGACCGCCTTCGCGATCATGTTCGACGGCCTCTCGTACAAGGTCGGCGGCGAGGTGAAGTTCCACGTCAACGGGAAGCCGACCGACGAGGCGGAGCTCAAGGTCAACGACGTGGTGAAGGTCGGCGACACCGAGCTCACCTTTTCTGCCGTCGACGGGCCGATGGCCCAGCCCGCGCTGGCCACCCGCTTCACGCGCAACGACTCGAAGGACCCCGACGCTTCGACCCAGGAGCAGCCCGGCGTGCCCGGCCGCGAGCTCGCGGCCCTCCGCCGCCTGACCCGCTTCTCCGAGAACCTGCTCTCGAGCACCGACCTCGATCGGCTCCTCGAGAACCTGATGGACGAGTGCATCGACGTCGCCCGCGCCGACAAGGGCTTCCTCATCTTGATGGAGAGCAACCAGCTTCGGGTGAAGGTCGCGCGCAACGTGCAGCGGGAGACGATCGAAGACGCGCTCGAGCGGGTGTCCGACTCGATCGTCAACAAGGTGGTGCAGCAGCAGAAGGCGCTGATCATCGCCGACGCCCTCGACGACCCCGAGTTCAACGGCTCGGAGTCGGTGGTGAACCTGAAGCTGCTCTCGGTGATGTGCGCCCCGCTGATGCACAAGGGCGACCTGTTCGGGCTGATCTACCTGGGCAACGATCGCCTGGTGAACCGCTTCGACCAGAAGGCCCTCGACACGCTGACCATCTTCGCCGCGCAGGCCTCGCTGATCGTCCAGAACGCGTTGCTGGTGAACGACCTCAAGCTCGAGAACACCACCCTCAAGACGCGCCTCGAAGAGCAGACCTACGGCGACATCGTCGGCGCGTGCCAGGGCATGAAGGACGTCTACAAGCGCATCGACAAGATCGCCCCCACCGACATCTCGGTGCTGGTGATCGGCGAGACGGGCACCGGCAAGGAGCTGATCGCCAAGGAACTCCACCGCCATTCGCCCCGCACCAAGGGGCCGTTCATCTCGATCAACTGCGGCGCGATTCCCGAGAACCTGCTCGAGAGCGAGCTGTTCGGCCACGTGAAGGGCGCCTTCACCGGCGCGGTCGCCACCAAGCTGGGGCGCTTTCAGGCGGCGATCAACGGCACCCTGTTCCTCGACGAGATCGGCGAGATGCCGATCCAACTCCAGGTGAAGCTGCTGCGCGCCCTGCAGGAGAAGGTCGTCTACAAGGTCGGCGACAACCGCCCCGAGCCGGTGGACATCCGCATCATCGCGGCCACC
>JBBRUE010000268.1:0-8270 GCA_038248085.1 Myxococcales bacterium
GACTTTGTTGGATTGCTCGATCAGGGAAGGGTAAAGCAGTTGAAACAGAACAATGAAGAAGCCATGAAAAAATTACTTTTCAATATCAACGACGCTAAAATTGACAGCTCGGCCTGCTGCGCAACCTCACCGCCTCGGAGATCGTCGCCCAGGTGCACGCGGTCAACCGCGAGGTGCGCACCAACGAGAAGATCGACAAGACGCTGCGCCCGCTCACCAACCTGGTGTTCATGGGCATGGGCGAGCCGCTGCACAACTTCGAGAACCTCAAGCTGGCGCTCGGCATCCTCGAGCACGAAGACGGCCCCAACTTCAGCTCGCGCCACATCACCGTCAGCACCGTGGGCCTGGTGCCGATGATCGAGCGCTTCGGCGCCGAGACCGACGTGAAGCTCGCCATCTCGCTCAACGCCAGCAACGACGAGGTGCGCGACCGGATCATGCCGGTGAACAAGAAGTGGAAGATCGCCGACCTGATGGAGGCGTGCCGGAAGTTCCCGCTCCGCCAGGGCCGCCGCATCACCTTCGAGTACGTGCTGATGAACGGCGTCAACGACACCGACGACGACGCCCACCGCCTCGCCGCGCTGGTGGCCGACGTGCCGGCCAAGGTGAACCTGATCCAGTACAACGAGAACCCCGGCCTCGGGTTTCACACCACCGTCGACAACCGGGCCGATCGGTTCCGCGACATCCTCGATCGCGCGGGGGTCGCCGCCTTCATCCGCGCCAACCGCGGCCGGGACATCGCCGCGGCCTGCGGTCAGCTCGCAAATAGCCAGAACGACAGGACTTTCGTTCCACTGGGGCCGAAGCGGGCGCCGACCGCCGATCCTTGACATTCCGGGGACTTTGCCGGTAGAGGATGGGGTCTCACCTTCTTTTTCAAAGGTTGCACACCATGGCCGTCGTTCTCCGTCTTGCCCGCGCTGGTGCCACGAAGCGCCCCTTCTACCATGTCGTTGCTGCTGACTCGCGCATGCCCCGCGACGGTCGCTTCATCGAGAACATCGGCTCGTACGATCCGAACCACTCGCCCGCGAAGTTCTCGGTCGACGAAGAGCGCTGGGCCCACTGGACGAAGGTCGGCGCGAAGCCCTCCGACACCGTGTCCTGCCTCTACAAGTCGACGAAGAAGAACGCCCCCAAGGCGTAATCGCGTCACGTGAAGCAGCTCGTCGAGTACCTGGCCCGTGCGCTGGTCGATCAGCCCGAGGCCGTCGAGCTCAAGGTGACGCCGGAAGACGGCGCCATCTTGTATGAACTCAAGGTCGCGCCGGGTGACGTCGGTAAGGTCATCGGGCGTGACGGTCGCACCGTGAATGCGCTTCGTACCGTGCTCCAGCACGCGGCCCAGAAGAAGGGTGAGAAGGCCCGCCTGGAGATCCTCGACGATCGCAAAAACGGTGTGGTCCCGCAGGTGCCGACTCCGGTTGAGCCGTGAAGGCGCTCCTCGAGATTGGCTACATCTCCCGCGCGCACGGTCTCAACGGCGAGGTCATCCTCAAGACCTACGATCCGGCCTCGACGGTGATCGAGGAGGTCGACCGGCTGGTGCTCGTCACCCGCGGAGAAGAGACGAAGGAAATGCAGATCGCCAGCGTGGGTGAATCGCCCGGCAGCGACCTCCTGTTGACCTTCGAGGGCATCCGCAGCCGCAAGGAAGCCGACGCGCTGACCGGCTCGGGCGTGCACGTGTTCCGCGCCGATCTCGACGCTCCCGCCGAGGGCGAGTTCTTCCACGGCGACCTCGTCGGTCTCGAGGCGTTCACGCCCGATGGCACGCGCGTGGGCGTCGTCGAAGAGGTGTGGAGCACCGGGCCCGTGCCCAACCTCTGCATCCGCGACGGCAAGGTCGAGACCCTCGTGCCCTTCGCCGAGGAGTTCGTGCCGAAGGTCGACCTCGCGGCCGGCCGCCTGACGGTGATCCCGCTCGTTCTCGAGGAGTGAACCGTGGCGTTCACCGCTGAGATCCTCACGCTCTTTCCGCGGATGATCAGCGGCTACGCAGCGGAGTCGATTCTCGGCAAGGCCTGCGAGAAGGGCCTGCTCTCGATCGTCGCCACCGACATCCGCGACTTCGCGCCGGGCAAGCACCGCGTGACCGACGACTCGCCGTACGGCGGCGGGGCGGGCATGGTGATGAAGGTCGAGCCGCTCGTCACCGCCATCGAGCAGGCGAAGACCCGGCTCCCCGAGGCGCCGGTGATCCTCCTCAGCCCCCGCGGGCCGATCTTCGACCAGCCCAAGGCGAAGGCGATCGCCGCGAAGGGCTCGGTGATCCTCGTGTGCGGCCGGTACGAAGGCGTCGACGAGCGCGCGCTCTCGGTGATCGACGAGGAGCTGTCGCTGGGCGACTTCGTGCTCACCGGCGGCGAGCTCGGCGCGCTGATCGTCGTCGATGCGGTCGCGCGCCTGGTCCCCGGGGTGCTGGGGAACGCCGAGTCGGCGCTGACCGAGAGCTTCGAGACGGGCCTGCTCGAGCACCCGCACTACACCCGCCCCCCTGACTGGCGCGGCCTCGGCATTCCCGCCGCGCTCGCCAGCGGGGACCACGCCCGCATCGCCCGCTGGCGCCGCTGGAAGTCGCTGCAGATCACCAGGGCGCGACGCCCCGATCTCTACGCGAAGGTCGAGCTGACGAAGGCCGACCTCAAGCTGTTGGCGAAGCGCGAAGAAGACCTCTGAGCGTCACTCCGGCGGGTACTGCTTGAGCAGCTCGGCGCTGATGTCCTTCTTCTTGATGATGTCGGCGTAGGTCGCGACGGCCGAGCGTGCGGTGCGGGTCTTCGCCGGGTCGGTGCCCACGGCATAGAGCCCGAACTTCATGTCCATGCCGTGGTTCCACTCGTAGTTGTCGATGAGCGACCAGTAGAAGAACCCACGCACCTCGGCGCCTTCCTTGATGGCGCGCTTGGTCCACTCCAGGTGGCGCACCAGCCAGCTCGCGACGCGATCGTCCCCGGGCGCGGCGTCGGTGCCGGTCTCGGTGATGATCATCGGAATGCCGTAGCGCTCCTTCACGTGCAGCTCGATGTCGTAGAGGCCCTTCGGGTAGTCCTCCCAGAGCTCGAGCGCGGTGGGATCGAACGTGGTGAGCGGTGAGAGCGTCGGGAAGCTCGGCGTGCCGACGCCCTTCACCGTGATGCGCGTGTAGAAGTTGATGCCCAGGTAGTCCATGCGCCCGGCGAGCGTGGGGTCGGGCTCGGCGCTGTCCGGCTTGCCGTCGAGATCTGCGTCGACCACGCCCTTGATCACGCCGTCGAGGAAGGCCGTGTTGTAGAGGTAGAAGACGTTGTCCGCCGCGCGCGTGTCGAGGCGGCTGGCCGGGTCTTTCCCCTTCGTCGGGGTCATCGAATAGACGAGCCCCACGCTCGCCGCGACGCCGTCCTGGTCCGCGTCCACCAGGTCGTTGGCCTTCACCGCGTCGTACATGCGCGCGTGGGCCTCGATCATCGCGTTCATCACCACCTTCGCCTCGTTGACCCGCAGCGTCAGCCCGGGGGGATTCACCCGGTCCTTCGAGGGGAGCAGGTACCCCGGCAGCACCACCGCGAACGGCTCGTTCTGGGTGGCCCAGAGATCGACCTCTCCCCCGAACTCGCGCGCCACGTAGCCCGCGTACTTCGCGATCTCCCGCACCACGCGCTCCCGATCGAGCCAGCCCCGCGGCGAGCAGTGGGCCAGGTCCTTGTGGCAGGCGACGCCGTCGTGGATCCAGATCGGCAGGGTGTAGTGGTGAATCGTCACCAGCGGCGTGAGCCCGCGCGCCTTCAGGGCCGCGAACTGGGCGTGGTAGGCGGCGACGTTGGTCGCATCGGCCACCGCGTCCAGCGCGGCGCCTTCGAGGCCGTCGGTCGGGTTGGGGAAGATGCGGCTCCACTCGATGGACAGGCGCAGCGAGTTGAGCCCCATGTCCTTCTTCGCGCGGTCGAAGTCCTGCGCGTACAGCTCCCAGAAGCCCGGCGCGTTGGAGAGCGGCTCGAAGGTGATGAAGTCCTTGAGGTCCTGCAGGTCGTCCTTCGCGGTGACCCACTGGTACCAGTCGGAGCGCGTGTCGACGCACTCGCTGGCCGGCATCGTCGGGCACCCCGGGTCGATCTGAAACCCGGCGGTCGCTGCTCCGAAGAGGAACTTCTCGGGGAAAGCACGAGGCCCGCACCCGACGAGGACCAGCGCGCTGCAGAACGCGAAGAATCGCATGCGACCGACGCTACACCGGAGTCAGGGCCCCTCGCGGCGGAACCAGATCGCGAGGCGGGCGAGGTCCGCCGCCGCGCCGAGCATCGCCTTCGACGAGAGCTTCGAGCCCTTCACGTCTTCCCACGAGCGCAGCGGCATCTCGACGAAGTCCGAGGCGACCAGCCGGCCGGCCTCGTTGCCGGCCAGCAGCCGCATCATCAACTCCACGTCGAACACCCAGCGGGTGGTGAAGGGGCGCTCGAGGGCGCGTTCGAGCACCAGACTCGCGCGCAGGGCCTTGGCGCCGCACTGGGTGTCATAGACGCGCATCGCCAGCGCTACGGAGGCGGCCGAGGCAAAGACCCGCCCGAGGTAGTGCCGCGCCGGGGTGCGCTCGATGTGCCGGCCGAGGAGCGCGACCCGCGACGCCATCGCGAACTGCGCGCCCCTCCGACCGTCGTCCCGCGGCGCCTCGTCGAGCAGGTGCATCAGCCGGAGCATCTCGCCTGGCGGGGTGGCGAGATCCGCGTCGAAGTAACCGACCAGCGTCGCGCCGTCGCGCAGCGCCTGCCGCAGTCCTGCACGCACGGCCTCGGCCTTCCCGACGTTCTTCTCGAGGTGCAGCACCCCGACCACGTCGGGGCGCCGTGCCGCGAGCGCGTCGAGCACGGCCCTGGTCTCGTCGCAGGACCCGTCGTTGACGAACAGGATGGAGTGGCCCGGCTCTGCTGCGAGTCCGAGCAGGGCGTCGACCTGCAGCCGGGCGGCCTCGTTGAAGCAGGGGACGACGGTGACGGCCTTACGCATCGGCGCCCCAATGTAGCTGCTCACGGCCACCACAGCTCCAGCAGGTTTCGACGCCGCAGCACCACGTGGGTGCCGCCCGCGGGTACGTCGACGGTGACGAAGGGCCCGGCGTCGACCGCGCGCCCGTCACCCTCGAGGGCGAGCAGCGGCGAGACGAATTGGGAGAAGACCACGCGGCAGGCGGGCCCCGGCTCGAGCTCGACCTCCAGCCGGGTGAAGTGCGCGGGCGCGGGCGGCGTGACGCGCTTGAGCGTGCACCCCGGAACCTGCACCCACGGCGTGCGCTCCGGCGCGTTTGGCGTGGTGCGCGGGAAGTACTCACCAGCGCTCGTCGGCCCGTCGAGGTCCACCAGCACCTTCTGCATCGCCTCCGGGGTGAAGGCCGCGTAGTTCACCGCCTGCGCGGCGCGCGTGCGCAGCGCGTGCTGCCCGGCGACCGCCAGCGCGAGCCCGGTGGCGACCAGCGCCCAGAGCCGACCGCGCTGCGCCACCGCCTCGAGCACCAGGCCGAAGATCAGGCAGGCTACCGGCGTCATCAGGCTCAGCATCCGCCACGGGAACTGGAGCAGCGCCGCGTTCGGGACCGACTGGTAGAGCGGCGTCGCCACGTTCGACTGCAGCAGGCTCGCCCCGAAGAGCACCGCTGCCAGGAACAGCAATTCCCGGGGACGGCGGGTCCGGGCCCCCGACACCACCGCGGCGCCCAGGCCCAGCCCCGTCGCCACCAGCAGGGCCCGCGACAGCTCGACGCTGAAGCCCTGGAACGTGTGCCCCCAGGGAAAGTCATCGTCGACGAGGTATCGCGACCAGGCCACGTACTGGCCCCAGGGGACGTAGATCTTCAGCGTGTCGAGCCGGAACGCGCCCCCCACCCGCAGCACCGGGACCAGCCACGGCAAGGTCAGCGCCAGCCCCAGCCCGGCCGCCTTGAGGGCATCGAGGAGCACCCGGCCCCGCGCGCCCCGGGCCGGGGCCAGCAGCGCCATCGCGGTCGAGAGCACCGGCAACGGCGCGAGAAAGAGCCCGAGCGACTGGTGGGCGTGCATCAGGGCCGCCAGCGAGAGCCCGAGCGAGACCCACACCCGCTCCCCCTGGAGCTGCCGCACCAGCGCCTCCAGCAGCCAGGGCAGCACCATCATCGAGGCGAACTCGGCGAAGCTCCCGCGCACCAGCCAGTCGGTGAGCGAGTAGGGCGCCCAGAGGAATGCCACCGCGACCAGCAGCGCGCGCGCGGGGCCGATGTCCAGCCGCCGGGCCACCCGGTACAGGCCCCAGGCCCCGAACCACGCGAAGGCGATGAGCGCCACCCGGGTGCCCAGCTCGGTCCCCAGCGGTACCGCGAGCAGCCCGCCCACCCAGTTGAAGAGCCGGTGGTAGATGAGCGGGGAAGGGGTGCCGTGCCCGTTGAAGGCGAACGGCGTCCAGGTCGGCACGAGATCGAACGCCACGAACGCGCGGCGAAACGCCTCGACCCGCTCGAAGGGCGCGGAGTACTCGTGGCTGTAGGGCCAGCCCCCGCGCACGGCGACCGGCAGCACCATGCCGAGCGCCGCCAACAAGCACAGCGCTGGCGCCAGGACGCGCCTCATGCAGGCTTAGACGAAGAGGCTCGACAGCGACTCGGCCCGGTAGATGCGCGCGAGCGCCTCGCCGAAGAGCCGCTCCGTACCCACCTGGCGGATCTTCGGGCAGGCGAGCGCCGACTTCGAGAGCGGCACCGTGTCGGCCACCACCAGCTCCTCGAGCACCGACTCGTTGAGGCGGTTGATCGCCGGGCCCGAGAGCACGGGGTGCACAATGTACGAGAACACCCGGCGCGCGCCCTTGGCCTTCAACGCCGCCGCGCCCTGGGTCAGCGTGCCCGCGGTGTCGATGATGTCATCGATGATCAGCGCGTCCTTGCCGTCCACGTCGCCGATGAGGTTCATCACTTCCGACGAATTCGCGCGGGGGCGCCGCTTGTCGATGATCGCCAGCGGGCAGTTGAGCCGCTTGCTGTACGCGCGGGCCCGCTCGACCCCGCCGGCGTCAGGCGAGACGATCACCAGGTCGTCCGTCGTGGGGAACTTCTTGCGGATGTCGTCGAGGAACACCGGCGACGCGTAGAGGTGATCGGTGGGGATGTTGAAGAACCCCTGGATCTGTCCCGCGTGCATGTCCATCGACACCACGCGCGTCACGCCCGCCGTCTCGAGGAGATCGGCGATCAGCTTGGCGGTGATCGGGGTGCGGGCTGCGATCTTCCGGTCCTGCCGGGCGTAGCCGTAATAGGGAATGACCGCGGTGATCGACGCGGCGCTCGCGCGCTTGAGCGCGTCGGCCATGATCAAGATCTCCATCAGGTGATCGTTGACCGGAGGGCACGTCGACTGGATGACGAAGCAGTCGAAGCCGCGCACGTTCTCGCCGATCTCGACCTGGATCTCGCCGTCGCTGAACCGACCCACCTCGGCCTTCGACACCGGCCGCTTCAGGTATTCGCAGATGCGCTCCGTCAACGCGCGGTTCGAGTTCCCGGTGAAGACCTTGAAGTCGTGGCTGACGGGCATGCGCGTCGAAGTACACCACCGCTTTCGGTCGTTCAATGTGGGCGTCAACCGCGTCTCGCGCTGCCTTCTTCGACCCCAACTGAGGCCAACTTCAGACCCGTTTGCAGGATTCTCGTTGCCAGACACCCGGCACAAGGGCAGGGACTCATGTCCGACGCGCCTTGACAGCAGGTCCCCGATCGTTAAGGTGCGCCCGCTTCCTACACCCCCTCGATTTAAAGGAGTCGTACCCTGGCTCTCGCACGTGATCAGCGAACCGATCGTCGAATCAAAGCCCGCGAAGTCCGAGTTGTCGGACCGGCCGGTGAGCAGCTCGGCGTCATGCCCACCGAAGTGGCCTTGGCGAAGGCCCAGGCTGATGGGTTGAACCTCGTCGAAGTGAACCCGATGTCCAAGCCCCCGGTCTGTAAGATCATGGACTACGGGCGCTTCAAGTACGAAGAAAAGAAGAAGGCGAACGACGCCAAGAAGAAGCAGGTCGTCGTGAAGATCAAGGAGGTCAAGCTCCGCCCGAAGACGGAAGAGCATGACTACGAGACCAAGGTCCGCCACGTGCGCGAGTTCCTCGAAGAGGGGAACAAGGCCAAGATCACCATCATGTTCCGCGGCCGTGAGATCACCCACCGCAACCTCGGCACCGCGATCCTCGACGACGTCGTCGGCGATTTGAAGGACATCGCCGTGGTCGAGCAGACGCCCCGCCTCGAGGGCAAGCAGATGTTCATGATCCTC
>JBBRUE010000269.1:0-8258 GCA_038248085.1 Myxococcales bacterium
AGTCGAGCGCGACAACAAGATGCCTGCGGGCATCCCCTTCATCATCAGCAACGAGTTCGCCGAGCGCTTCTGCTTCTACGGCATCAACTCGATCCTGACGGTGTACCTGGTCTCGAGCCTGCACTTCACCGACGCGAAGGCGGCGTCGTGGCAGTCGCTGTTCAAGTCGGGCGCGTATTTCTTCCCGATGCTCGGGGCGATCATCTCCGATGTCTTCTGGGGGAAGTTCCGCACCATCCTGGTGTTCAGCGGCTTCTATGCCTTCGGGTGCGTGATGCTGGCGCTGTTCGGGAACACCGAGCTGACGCTGGCGGCGAGCCTCTTCTTCGTGGCCCTGGGGACTGGCGGCATCAAGCCCTGCGTGTCGACCAACGTCGGGGACCAGTTCACCGCGAAGAACTCGCACCTCATCGAGCGGGCGTTCTCGCTCTTCTACCTGGCGATCAACGCGGGTTCGTCGATCTCGATCTGGTTCTGCCCGGTGCTGCTCAACGACCCGGCGTGGGGCCCCCGCTGGGCGTTCGGCCTGCCGGCGATCATGATGGTGACGGCGACGCTGGTCTTCATCGCGGGCCGCGCGAAGTACGCGCACGTGCCCCCGGCCGGCAAGGCGTGGCTCGAGGAAGTGCGCAGCCCCAACGGCATCAAGCTCATCGTCAGCCTGATCGGCATCTACTTCTTCGTCGCCTGCTTCTGGATGCTGTGGGACCAGGCCAACGGCAACACGTGGACCATCCAGGCGCAGTCGTCGCTGATGGACAAGAACCTGGGCTTCGGGTTCACCGTGCTCCCCGCGCAGCTGCAGGTGGTCAACGGGCTCTTCATCCTGGCGATGGCGCCGATGTTCTCGTTCTTCATCTACCCCTTCGTCGGCAAGTTCACCAAGGTGACCCCGCTGCGGAAGATCGGCTTCGGGCTCTTCACCGTGGCCGCGTCGTTCATCATCGTGGCGTGGATCGAGAAGCGCATTCAGAGCGGCGAGACGGTCAGCGCGTGGTGGCAGATCCTCGCGTACATGGTGCTCACCGCGTCCGAGGTGCTGGTGTCGATCACCGCGCTGGAGTTTTCGTACAAGCAGGCCCCGCTGCGCATGAAGAGCTTCATCATGGGGTTGTTCCTGCTCTCGACGAGCCTCGGCAACCTGATGATCGCCGCGGTCAACAAGGCGATGGTCAAGCAGGTGCACGCGAGCGCCATGGAGACCGGCGACGAGACCTGGGTGAAGCTCACCGAGGCCTCGGAGTTCGTCACTGGGCAGAAGATCGACTTCTCGGACACCGGCATCGCCCTGCCTCCGGGCGCCGACGGCAAGCCGCGCGCGCTCGAGGGCACCTACCTGGTGGCCGAGGTGGACACCGCGGGCTCGCGGCTCAAGCTGATGGACGCGGTCTGGCGCAAGCCGGTGGCGAGCACGGGCACCTTCGACGCGAAGGCGGAGGTCTCGACCTACTACCTGGTCGGGCCGGCCTACTTCCTCTTCTTCATCGCCGTGATGTGCGTGCTCGGCTTGATCTTCGTCGTCTACGCGTCGTTCTACAAAGAGCAGGACTTCGTGCGCACCGAAGACGGCGCGGCGGCCTCCTGATCTTCCGCGCCCGGGGGGGCTTGAGTCGCCCCGGTCGTCTCGCCTAAGGCGCTCCCCGTGAATCCGCTGCGCACGCTGCCGGTCGACCTCGAAGAGTTGACGATCGCCTTCGAGGCGGAGGCGGCCGATCTGCTGTGGTACCTCGACAGCCAGACCGGCGAGGTGATCCTCGTCAGCCGGGAGTACGAGCCCGCCGACCACGACGGCCTGACGGCCACCGAGATCGAGACCGACCCCCAGCGCTTCGTGCCCGTGCCCCCGGCCGATGGGCAGCGCGCGGTCGACGACATGCGGTCGTTCGCCGAGGTGGTGACCGACGGGCAGCTCAAGGAATCGTTGGAGATCGCGCTCTCGGCGCCCCGGCCCGACCGTCGCTTCAAGACGGCGCTCTCGTGGCTCCCGGAGCAGCAGGCCCGGTGGCACGCGTGGCGCCAGGAGCGCTGCCTGCACCGGGTGACGCAGTGGCTGGCCGGGCACGGCTTCCGTGCGACCGCGCGCGCTGCCTGAGAGAGCCATGAGCACCACCACCACCGCGCCGGCCAGCGGCACGATGCCGCGGCAAATCCCCTTCATCATCGGCAACGAGGCGTGCGAGCGCTTCAGCTTCTACGGCATGCGCAACGTGCTCACGGACTTCCTCGTGGGCTACCTGCTGGTGTCGATGGCGGAGGCCGAGCGACAGCCGGCCGCGAAGGAGGTCTTCCACGTCTTCGTGATGGGCGTGTACTTCTTCCCGCTGCTGGGCGGCTTCCTCGCCGACCGGTTCCTCGGGAAGTACCGGGTCATCTTCTGGCTCTCGATCGTCTACTGCGTGGGCCAGGCGCTGCTGGCCTTCAGCATCGACAGCAAGCCGGGCTTCTACACGGGGCTCTTTCTCATCGCGTTGGGCAGCGGCGGCATCAAGCCGTGCGTCTCGTCGTTCGTCGGTGACCAGTTCGACCAGACGAACAAGCACCTCGCGAAGCTGGTGTTCGACGCGTTCTATTTCATCATCAACTTCGGCTCGTTCTTCGCCTCGCTGCTGATCCCCCCGCTGCTGAAGAGTGGCTACGTGCGGCTGGCCTTCGGGGTACCGGCGATCCTCATGGCGCTGAGCACGGTGGTGCTCTTCGCGGGCCGCAAGCGCTACGTGAACGTGCCCCCCGCGGGGAAGGACCCCAACAGCTTCATGTCGGTGTGCCTCACCGTGCTGTTCAAGGGCGGGCTCAACGCGGGCTCGGTGCTGGCGATCGCCGGCGCGGTCTCGTCGGTGGCGTCGCTGCTGCTGTGGTCGGCGCTCGGAGCGGTGCCCACGCTGTGCCTGGCGCTGGTGATCTTCCTCGGGTTCGCGGGCTCGGGCGTGTGGCTGCGCATCGAGACCGCGCGCGGCAAGCACCCCGATGAAGACGTCGACGGGGTGAAGGCGGTGCTGCGGGTGCTGGTGCTCTTCGCGCTGGTGACGCCGTTCTGGTCGCTGTTCGATCAGAAGGCCTCGACGTGGATCCTCCAGGCCAAGGCGATGCAGTTGCCGGGCTGGAGCTGGTTCACCACCGCCTCGCAGATGCAGGCGCTCAACCCGCTGCTGGTGATGCTGCTCATCCCCTTCAACAACCTGGTGCTCTACCCGGGCCTCAAGAAGCGGGGCCTCGAGCCGACCGCGCTGCGTCGCATGGGCCTGGGCATCGCGTTCTCGGGCCTGGCGTGGATCGTCGTGGGCTCGCTGCAGGTGGCGATCGACGGCGGGCAATCGTTGCCGATTCTCTGGCAGATCCTCCCGTACGTGCTGCTGACGTTCGGAGAGGTGCTGGTGTCGGCGACCGGCCTCGAGTTCGCGTACTCGCAGGCGCCGGCGCGCATGAAGGGCGTGTTGATGGCCTTCTGGAGCCTCTCGGTCACCATCGGCAACCTCTGGGTGCTGCTGGTGAACGCCGGGGTGAAGAACGAGGGCGTCACCGGGGCGATCAAGGGCCAGGGCTGGGGCGTGATGGCCACGCAGATGTACTTCTTCGCGATCTTCGCCTTCGTCGCGGCGGCGGCGTTCGGGTTGTACGCGCGCCGGTACACGCTGGTGGACTACTACCGGAAGTCCTGAGGCCTCCGGGTCGGGGGCGCCCGGCCTAACGAATCGGGTCGGGCATCGCGTGCACCAGGCCTGCGCCGAGGGCCAGCGCGTGCGTCACCACCATCCCCCACCGTGACCAGCGGGGCATGCGTCTCCAGATGAGAGCGAACGGCAGCGCGAAGGCGGCCTCCAGCACCACGATCGTCACGAGGCTCGCGAGGCCCGGAGGGTCCATCATGCCTGGCAGCAGGTACCACCAGGCCAGGAGCGGCCCAGCGAGGCCGAGCAGCAGGTACGGGATCAGCACGCCCCACTTCACGGTCTGAACGACGGCCTCGAGGACAGGACTCACGACCTCGCCGACGACCGCGACGACGGGGCTGACGACGTGGGTCGCGGGTGGGAGACCGAGCGAGAGCACCTCCACGTTGACGCCCCGCAGCGCCGGCGCCGGCTGCCCGCTCGACGTCTCTTCGAGCGCCTGGGCCCACTCGACGTAGTGATGCAGTTCCTTCAACTCCAGGGGCACGAGCTCACGAAGGAGCAGCCGCGCGCTGGGGAGATCGTCGCGGGTGATCTCCTCACCCGTCCGGGAGATGAGCTCCCAGGCGTCGACGTCGGGGTACATCGCGACGAAGACCGTCTCGAACGCCGCGAGGCGCACCCCCGAGACGAGGTCGATGCTTCGCCGCCGCCACGCGCGATCGCTGGTGTTGACCGCGGCGAGCAGCGTCCGCGGCCCGAGCCGGAGCGCGAGCACCTCGTCTTCGCGCGCGTCGTGCATCGCGGCGAGCACGGCCGAACGAAGCGCCTCGGGGGAGGGCGCTCCGAAGATCCACAGGTGGGTCACAGACCCCAGCGCCATGTCGCCCGTTCAGCTCGCGACGCGGTGCCCGACGCGGTGCTTTCGCGACTTGTGGAGCACGTGCTTGAGGTACTTGCCGGTGTAGCTCTTCTTCATCTCGGAGATCTGCTCTGGGGTGCCCTCGGCGAGGATCTCCCCGCCGGCCGCGCCGCCTTCGGGCCCGAGGTCGATCACCCAGTCGGCCGACTTGATGACGTCGAGGTTGTGCTCGATCACCAGCACGGTGTTCCCCGAGTCGACGAGGCGGTTCAAGACGATCAGCAGCTTGCGGATGTCCTCGAAGTGCAGGCCGGTCGTCGGCTCGTCGAGGATGTAGAGCGTGCGGCCCGTCGCGACCTTCGCCAGTTCACGCGAGAGCTTGATGCGCTGCGCCTCGCCGCCGGACAGCGTGGTCGAGGGCTGGCCGAGCTTGATGTAGCTGAGCCCCACGTCGTCGAGCGTGCGCAGGCTGCGCATGATGTCGCGGTGCACCTCGAAGTGCGCCATCGCCTCGCGCACCGACATGTCGAGGATCTCCGCGACGTTCTTGCCCTTGTAGCGGACGCGCAGCGTCGCCTCGTTGAAGCGCTTGCCGCCGCACACCTCGCAGGGCACGTACACGTCGGCGAGGAAGTGCATCTCGACCTTCTTCACGCCGTCGCCTTCACACGACTCGCAGCGGCCGCCCTTCACGTTGAAGCTGAACCGGCCCGGGGTGTACCCGAAGGTGCGCGCCTCGGGCGTCTGCGAGAGCACCTCGCGGATCGCGTCGAACACCTTGGTGTACGTCGCCGGGTTCGAGCGCGGGGTGCGGCCGATGGGGCGCTGGTCGATGTCGACCACCTTGTCGAGGAACTCCAGGCCGAGGATCGACTGGTGCCGGCCGGGCACGTCGCGCGTCTGGTAGATGTGCCGCGAGAGCGCCGGGTAGAGGATCTCGTTGACCAGGGTCGACTTGCCTGCGCCTGACACGCCGCTGACCGCGACGAAGAGCCCGAGGGGAATGTCGACGTCCACGTCCTTGAGGTTGTTCTCTTTGGCGCCCTTGATGGTGATGCGCTGCTTGCCCTGGGGGCGGCGCTTCTCCGGCACCTCGAGCTCGAGCCGGCCCGAGAGGTAGCCGCCGGTGACGCTCTTCTCGTTGGCCATCACCTGCTTCGGGGTGCCCTCGGCGATCACCTCGCCGCCCAGCTCGCCGGCGCCGGGGCCGAAGTCGATGATCCAGTCCGACTCCTCCATGGTCTCTTCGTCGTGCTCGACGACGATCACCGAGTTGCCGAGGTCGCGGAGCTTCTTGAGGGTGGTGATCAGCCGCCCGTTGTCGCGTTGGTGCAGGCCGATCGACGGCTCGTCGAGGATGTAGATCACCCCGGTCAGCTCGCTGCCCATCTGCGACGCGAGGCGGATGCGCTGGCTCTCGCCGCCGCTCAACGTCGAGGCGGCGCGATCGAGGCTCAGGTAGGTGAGACCCACGTCGGCGAGGAACGAGAGCCGCGAGCGGATCTCCTTGAGCAGCTCGAGGGCGATGGTGCCTTCGTTCTTCGTCAGCGGCATGTCGCCGAGGAACGCGAGGGCGCCGCTGATGGTCTTGTGCGAGAGGTCGACGATGCTCTGGCCGTGCACCTTGACCGCGCGCGACTCGGGCTTGAGGCGCTCGCCGAGGCAGGCGGGGCAGGGCTTATCGCTGAGGAACTTCATGTAGTACTGCTTCATCGACTCCGAGGTCGTGGAGTTGAAGCTGCGCCACAGCTTGTTGACGAGGCCCTCCCACTCCATCTTCCAGCGGGCGTCGCCCCACTTCATCGTGAGCTCCTTGCCGGAGCTGCCGTACAGCACGATCTCGGTCTGCTTCCTGGGGAGCTGGTCCCACGGGGTCTCGAGATCGATGCCGAAGGCGCGCGAGAGCGTGTCGACGAGATCGGCGGTCCACCCTTCGCCGCGCGAGACGCCCGAGGCCCACACCTCGACCGCGCCGTCTTTGATCGACCGCGTCTTGTCGGGGACGATCAGGTCGGGGTCCATCTCCGCGCGCGTGCCCAGCCCGCTGCACTCGGTGCACATGCCCATCGGGTTGTTGAACGAGAACGACGCGGGCGTGAGCTCGGGGAACGAGAGGCCGCAGTGGTGGCAGGCGTTGAGCTCGCTCATCGTGCGGTCCGAGGCCTTGGTGCCATTCTCGTCAGTGACGATGAGGATGCCCTTGCTCTCCTTGAGGGCCTGCTCCACCGAGTCGGTCAGGCGGGGGCGGAGGTCGGCCTTGAGCACCAGGCGATCGATGACGATCTCCACGTCGTGCTTCGACTTCTTGTCGAGGTCGATCTTCTCTTCGAGCGAGCGGAGCTTCCCGTCGATGCGCGCGCGGCTGAAGCCCCGCTTGAGCGCGTCGACCAGCAGGTCTTTGTGCTCACCCTTGCGGTTGACGACGATGGGCGCGAGCAGCTGCACCTTGGTGCCCATCGGCGACTTCATGATCTCGTCGACGATCTGCTGCGCCGACTGCTTGCCGACCTTGCGCCCGCAGCTGTGGCAGTGCTGCACGCCGATGTTCGCGAAGAGCACGCGGAGGTAGTCGTGCACCTCGGTGACCGTGCCCACCGTGGAGCGCGGGTTGTTCGACGCCGACTTCTGCTCGATGGAGATGGTCGGCGAGAGCCCGCGAATCGTGTCGTAGCGGGGCTTCTCCATCTGCCCGAGGAACTGGCGGGCGTAGGCCGAGAGCGACTCGACGTAGCGGCGCTGCCCTTCAGCGTAGAGGGTGTCGAAGGCCAGCGAGCTCTTCCCCGAGCCCGAGACCCCGGTGAAGACGACCAGCTTCTTCTTCGGGATGTCGAGGGTGACGTTCTTGAGGTTGTGCTCTTTCGCACCGCGAATGCTGAGGAAGTCGGGTTCGGCCATGGGGTGCCTTGAGTAGCGCCGGTGGGGTGCGGACGCTGCCCGACTTGTGCCGGAACGGGCGTTCAGGTCAAGGGCGTATTCGACCGGACGGGTGCCAGGGGCGGGCGGGTGCTCAACGTTCGCGCTTTCTCCGCGCGCTTCGCCGAGAGCTCGACGCCGATCGCGTCGAGGCCGTGCTGGTTGGCGACGGCGAGCATGGTGCCGATGCCGCAGAACGGGTCGACCACCGTCTTCGTCGCGGTGTCCTTCACGAGGAACTTCGCGATCGCCTCGCACGCCTCGAGGCCCATCGCGCGGGCCCACGTCATCTCGCCCAACCGGGGGAGCACGTCGGCGAACGACTGGCCCTTCTCGAGCCGCTGGTTGCGGGAGAAGCACAGCACGTGTGCGTAGGCGGGGCGACCGAAGGTAATGATCCCCGCGGGCGCACGGCAGATCACCTTGTGCCAGAGGCAGTGGCTGCCGGCCTGCTCAGCGCCCAGCGAGACGAGGAAGCTCTTGTCGACCCAGCGGCCGTCGAGCTTCACGTCGGTCTGGTAGAAGATCGCCACGCCCTCGTCGCTCAGCTGGCGGCAGATCAGCTCGGCGGTCGAAGTGAACCACTTCCGCCAGCCGGCGAAGCCGAGCGCGGGGATCTCCGAGCTGTCGGGCATCGAGGTGACCACCGCGACCTCCGGCCCGAAGCGTTGGGCCTGGAGCCAGGCGACGCCTTCGGTGCAGTGAACTTCGCGGCTGGGCATGCGCCCCTTTACGCGAATCGCGGCCCTGAGCGGCTGTCGACCTGGCGGTGGACTGCGGTGAAAGCTGTAGCGAGGTGGTTCCTGATCAGGGGTTGGTGACCGAGACCCCGCCGCCACCACTTCGAGGGGAATGTGCCGCCGGGTGCTATCTGG
>JBBRUE010000270.1:0-8251 GCA_038248085.1 Myxococcales bacterium
GCTGACCGCGTCGGGCACGTCTTCCCGGGCCAGCGCCGCCAGGGCGTGGGCCGCGGCGAGCTTCATGTCTTCGTTGATCCGCCGGGCGCGCACGTCGAGGGCGCCGCGGAAGATGAAGGGGAAGCCGAGGACGTTGTTGACCTGGTTGGGGAAGTCGCTGCGGCCGGTGGCCACGATGGCGTCGGGGCGGGTGGCCTTCGCGTCCTGGTAGTCGATCTCCGGGTCGGGGTTGGCGAGTGCGAAGATGATGGGCTTCTTCGCCATCGGCTCGAGCATCTTCGCGGTGAGCACGCCCTTCACCGAGGCGCCGAGGAAGATGTCGGCGCCCACCAGCGCGTCGGCGAGGGTGCGGGCCTTGGTGTCGCGCACGAAGGGCTTCTTCCACTCGGTCATCGGGTCGGTGCGGGCGGTGTGGAGCACGCCCTTGGTGTCGACCATCATCACGTTCTCGAGCTTCACGCCGAGACGGATCCAGAAGTTGGTGCAGGCAATGGCCGCCGCGCCGGCGCCAGAGACGACGACGCGCACCTGGTCGAGCTTCTTGCCGGCGAGCTCCACCGCGTTGAGCATCGCGGCGCCGGAGATGATGGCGGTGCCGTGCTGATCATCGTGGAACACCGGGATGTTCATCTGCTCCTGGAGCCGCTTCTCGATGACGAAGCACTCCGGGGCCTTGATGTCTTCGAGGTTGATGCCGCCGAAGGTCGGCTCGAGCGCCTTGACCACCGCGCAGAACGCGTCGATCTCCTTCGCGTCGAGGTTGATGTCGAAGACGTCGATGTCGGCGAACTTCTTGAAGAGCACGCCCTTGCCTTCCATCACCGGCTTGGCGGCGTAGGGGCCGATGTCACCCAGCCCGAGCACCGCGGTGCCGTTGGTGACCACGCCCACGAGGTTGCTGCGCGCGGTGTAGAGGTACGAGAGATCGGGATCCTTCGCGATCTCCAGGCAGGGCTCGGCGACACCCGGGGTGTAGGCGAGCGAGAGGTCGCGCGCCGTCGCGGTCGGCTTGGTGGGGACGACCTCGATCTTTCCGGGGCGGCCCTGCGAGTGGTACTCGAGCGCGTCTTCGCGGCGGACCTTCTTCGACATCGGCGTAAAGCTGGTGGCCATGAGGGGTGCTTGCTCCCCACGACCCACGATTTCAAGCGGCGCGACGCCCCGTGAGGTACGGCCGGCTTCTTCCGTCGAAAAGCGCGAATTCCCCGTCGTGGCTCAGTGGCGGCGCGCGCGCTTCTCTTCCGCCACACGGCCGAAGTCGACGCCCTGCTCCGCCGCGAGCCAGGTCACCGAGGCGAAGGCGCGCGCGGCCTGGGTGAGCTGCACCGGGTCGAGCTGGGCCACGGTGTCATTCGCGGTGTGATGCACCTCGAAGTAGCGCGACAGGTCCTGCCGCACGTCGAGCTGCGGCACGCCCGCGGCCCGGAGCACGCTGGTGTCGGCCCCGCCCTCGGCGTCGTCCTCGTCCATGCGCACCTCGAGCGGTAACAGCCAGGGCGCCCACGCGACGAACGCCGCGCGCGCCGCCTTGCTCCCGAGCACCCGGACCGTGCGCACCCGGTCACCACCGCCGTCCGCCTCGATCGACGCGACGTGTTTGCCCAGCTCGCGTTCGTGCGCCTCGCCGTACGCGCGGGCCCCCGCGAGCCCGTTCTCTTCATTCGCATACAGCACCACGCGCACGGTGCGACGCGGGGTCCGCGGCAGCGCGCGCATCGCCCGCGCCACGTCGAGCACGAGGCCTACGCCCGCGCCGTCGTCGAGCGCGCCGGTGCCGAGGTCCCACGAGTCGAGGTGCGCCGCGAGGAGCACGATCTCCTCCGGGGTGGCGCGGCCCGGCACGTCACCGACCACGTTGGCGCCCTGCACCGAAGCCTCGAGGTGCGGCGTGAGGCGCAGCTTGAGTCTCACCGGGCCACGGCTGATCAACCGGTGCAGCAGCTCGGCGTCGGGGTTCGACAGCGCCGCGACGGGGAGGGCCGTGGGCTCGGCGCCCTGCCAGCCGGTGTGCGCGAGCCGGTTGGCGTCGGTGCCGACCGAGCGGATCAACACGGCCGTGGCGCCCGCGGTGACGCCGAACTGGCCCGCGAGCCGGCGCACCGGAGCGGCTTCGCCGTAGCCCGCCCCGTCGAGGGTCTTGCGCATCACGACGTTCACGAAGAGCAGCTTCCCGGCGGCGCTCCCCGGGGCGAGCGCGCGCAGGGCATCGAGGGTGCCGACCTCGACCACCTCGGCCTCGAGGCCCGACTCCGGCGTGGCCCCGCTCCCGCCGAGCGCGGCGACCTGCAGCCTCTGGGGAAATGGAGCGAGCACCTCGGCCTCTTCGGCCCCGCGCACCCACTTCGGCACGGTGACCGGTTCGGTGTGTACGTTCGAGAGCCCGAGCTTCGTCATCGTCTCGACGGCCCACGCCACGGCCGCGGCGTCGCCGGGCGAACCCGAGAGCCGGGGCCCCGCGGTGTCACACAGCGAGGTCGCCAGCGCGGCCGCCTGGCTCTGCGCGCCCTGGAGTTGGCTCACCTCGTCAGGCGGCGCCTTCGTCGGCTTCGGAGTCACGACCGTACGACAGCCAGCCAGCAACAAGCCCAGTACGAGCAGACGTCTCATGGTGCGGAGGCCCGTAGCCCAGCAGCGCGACAGGAGGGCGTGAAAGTCACGCGGCGCACGCGGAGGGACCGACGCGTTCACGAGTGGCGGTGGCGAACTGCTCCGGCGCGCTCGGCACGGTGGACTGCGCGCCGGCGGCGTGAGGCGAGTCGCTGATCAGAACCACCTGATGGGTGGACTCGTGGCGACAAGCACAGCGCCTCGAGCGCGCAGGTGCTCACGAAGGCGTCTGGCGGTGTGCTCTCCGGCGGCCCCGCGGCACGTCACGCACCGTGACTCGGGCCCTCAGCGATGCCGGGGGCATACCCATTGGTGACAAACAGCGGCGAGTTCCGGCCGACTGGGATCGTCGGACGGCTACTCATAGAACTCTCCGCAGTTGTGGGCGCACCAGCGCAAGTCGCTGTTCAACGGATGTCCAACTGCTCCAAGCGAACACGCGGGCGACGTTCGTGATCGATCGCGCCGATGTTGGTGGCTCTGGGCGGGAGCAGTCGACGACCTCGGCGCTACTCGCTGCGCGCGGAGAACCGCTTTCCCAGCTTCGGGAAGGCGACGTGCGCGGTGAGGAGGCGCTTCACCTCGCGCGCCGGGACGGGGAGCTTGCCGTGCTCGGCCAGTTCACCGAGGGCCCTGGCGTGGCCGGCCGCGAGGTACGGCTTCACGGCCGCCGCCATGCGCCGGTTGTCCTCGCGCCGGTCCTCCCCCGCGCCGGCGACGGCTATCGCCTCGAGCGTGCGGCGAAAGAGGAAGTCCTCCAGGCTCCTCGCGACGAAGACCGCGTCGTCGTCATCATTGGCGAGGTAGACGACGGGCGCCGTCGCCCCCCTCTTCCCGCCGAAATGGAGGCAGTAGTGATCACCCTGCTCCGAGCGCCCAAAGGGCACGAGCTGGTGCTCGTCGACGGCGACACCGAACACTGCGCGCAGCTCGTCCGCCGCCGCGGCGATGTCGTTCGGGCGAATGGGGACGAAGTCGAGGTCGGCGTGGAGCACCGACGCCTTGCTGCGCTTCGTGTCGTCGAACGCCCGCTCGGACCAGAGCCTCCCGAGGAGGCTCGGGAGCGTGACACCGAAGGCCGCCTCGATCCCCGCGAGGCCCTTGCCCGCTCTCCGCGTGGCCTTCATCGGCAAGAACTCGGGCTTCAGCTCGGCGTGCTTCCGCTGCGCGGGCATCTTCGTCCTGACCTTCTTCTCGCTCACGGAGAGGGACCACTCGTCGTCCCCGGGGCTGACCACCCAGCACCCGAGCTGCAGCTCGAGGCCGTAGTCCGTCTGGGGGAATACGACCTCATTCCAAGGGACCCCGTCGATGGTGAACGCCCCCTTGAACATCCGGGGCTCGAAGGCGAGCTGTACGATCGGCCGCGCGGGATCGTTGGGCGCCGTGGTGGTCTCGTGGGCGATGAGCGACAGCGCGGGGAAGGGCCAGCTCGTCCCGTGAGCGAGCTTCTTTTTCCTTCCCACCTTGCCGAAGAGCCGGAGCGCCTCGGCCGTGCTCATCGGCAGCGAGATCGCGTTGCCATCGACGGTGAAGCCATCGGGCGTGAGGGTCAGCGTAGGCATGAGGAGCGCATCCTTCAGGCGTGGGGGGTTCAGGTCGCGAGGGCCGGATTCAGCCGGCGTCACCCTAGCAAGCAGGCAAGGACAAGAACGACAGACGGGCCATTGCCGTGCACGGCCGTGTCTTGCGTGGAGCGTTGGCGAGGGCTCGGCCCCGGGTGATTTCACCGGTTCCACGCAAAGCATGCGCACTCGCCCTCGCCGCGGTCGAATGAATCCGCGGCCCGTGCGCGTGGAAACGGCTTTGCAGCACTGGCGGCGATGCGACGGGTGGTGCTTCTCCTCTGCGTGCCGATGCTCGCTTCGTGCTGGGGTGGCGCGGTCGCCCAGACTTCAACCTGCGCGGCGTGGGTGAGTTGCCAGCGCGCGCTCGACACCCGTGACGGCTTGGCCGCGGCGAACCTCGACCGCTACGAGGTCGGCGGCTACTGCTGGAACAACTCCCTGCTCAGCGAGGGATGCACCACGTCGTGCGAGCGGGGCCTCGAACGGATCCGCGAACGGGTGAATGGGCCTCCGCCGGAGTGCGCGCCATGAGCCGCCGGCTCCGCCTGTGGGTGCTGACGATCGCCTTCGCCGCGACGATGGCCGCAGCGCACGTGCCGTCGCACCTCTTCCCCGGCGAGAACACCATCCCCAAGCCGACGGTCAGCTACGCCGCCTTCGGCGAGTTCGTCACCGGCGCCGAGGTGTTCGTGCTCAAGCTCACCTACGCCGAGCGCTTCGGCGCGCCGGTGGAGATGCTGGTGCCGCGCACCGACGCGCTCGCCGCGCACCGTCCCGCGTGGGCCGTGGTCGCGCGCGGCCTGCCGATGCCCACCGAGGCCGAGCGGGCGGCGCTGCCCCGGCCGCTCCCCGAAGGCATGGGCGCGATCGTCGACCTCAACGACGCGCCGGAACGCACGGTCATCTACGAGAGCGTGATGCGGCGCTTCTTCTTCACCAGCCGCCCGCTCGCGGTGGTCTTCGCCGAGGGCGACAACGAGCTGTGGGTGTGGGCGCCCGGCCAGACGAAGGGGAAGTTCGGCGTGGGCCTCGGGGTCGAAGAAGGAGGCGGGTACATGGCCGCGCTCAATGACTGGTCTTTCTATGCGTACTGACCGGCGGCGCCTCCTCGCGGTCGTCGTGGCCTGTGCGTCGGCGCTCTCGCTGGGCGCCGAGCCCACCGAGCCGCGCCCGTCGTGGCTCGAGCTCGGGCTCCACGGCGAGGTGACGCTGGTCGGGCTGACCTACGGCGTGCGCCCGGAGCTCCTCTTCCGCCTGGGGCCACCGGGCACCGCGAGCCGGCTGCGGCTCTCTTTCGGCCTCCTCGGCGGGCCTGATCAGCTCTTCATTCCCGTCGACGTCGGCTACCGCGCGATGTTCCGCCAGCACGCCACGGTGCAGCCGCTGCTCGGCGTGGGGCTCGAGCTGCAGAACCGCATCTCGGCTCGCACGGACATCGTGCGGCAGTACGGCCTCTACCTCGAGGGCGGCGTGGGCTTCGCGTTCGCCGAGCGCTTCTCGGTGGGCGCGCTGCTCGGGCTCGATGTGATGTTCTTCGGCGGCCCGGGCGTGGGCTTCGGGCCGCGGGTGTTCCTCACCTGGCGGCCGTGAGCTCCGGCCGCGGCGGCTTCAGACCAGCGGCTTGAGCGAGTCGAACAGCGTCGTCGTGCCGTGCAGCACCTGCGGCGGCCGCGCGAAGTGGAACAGGCCGCGCGCCATGCCCTGGTACAGCTCTGCGTAGAGGGCCGCGGTCGAGGCGTTCATCCCGCCCTTCTCGAAGCTGTCCTTCGCGGAGTCGACGGGGCGCTCGACGGCCTTGATCGGCTGGTCGAGCAGCGAGGTGAGGACCGCCGCGACGTCTTCGGCTGACCACAGCTCCCGGCCGGCGAGCTCGATGAAGCGGGTGCCCGGCACGTGGTCTTCCATCGCCTTGGCCGCGGCCTCGCCGATGTCGTGCGCGCCGACCTGGGCGAACTTGAGGTGGGTGTGGCCGAAGAACGGCAGCTCGCCGGTCTCGAGGGCCTGCATCAGCACGCTGCTCCAGTTCTCGAGGAAGTACGCCGAGCGGAGGAAGGTCACCGAGGGCGCCGCGTTGGCCAGCGCCTTCTCAGCGCGGTAGAGCGAGACCACCGGCCCGGTGCCGTGCGCGTGCTGCGCGCCGGCCGACGAGAGGAAGCACAGGCTCTTGAGGCTCGCCTTCTTCGACGCGCTGACGAGCTGCGCGAGCATGTCGGCCTGCGTTTGGAGAACGTCGGCAGCGCCGTGCGCGGGAGGCAGCAGCAGGAACGCCCCGGCCAGCCCCTTCATCGCCGCCGCGAGCGCGTCACTGTCGTGGAGATCGACGACCGCGACCTCGGCATGACGGCGCAGCCAGGGCTCGCCCTGGGCTTCGGTGCGCACGAGCGCGCGGACCTTCTGGCCACGCCGCAACAAGGCTTCGGCGGTGGCGGCTCCGGTGTGACCTGACACTCCTGCGACTGCAAACATGTGCGCCCCTTGGCTGAACGGGCGCACCATGCCCCTCGAACGCACCCGACACCCGCGAAAACATGAGCCCCGGGGTCCGGCGGTGGTGCCGGTGGCAGCCGTCATCGACTGGCGGGCATCTCCTGCCAGCTCCCGACCTCGGTCCGGTTGGGGTCGTAGCTGTTGTCGTTGGAGTCGCGGTAGTTCCCGTACCCATCGGTCCAGTGAAACTGCTGATTCGCCGAGCGCTGGGACGTGCCGTAGGCGGGGTCATCGACCGTCACCACGCCTCGCACGTAGTCATCGAAGGTGTCCGCCGAAGTGCGGGCGGTGCTGCTCCCCGTGGAGGGGGCCGCCTGCCGTTGCCGTTCGATGGAGGCGATCATCGCGTCGTTGTTCGCGCTGATCTGCTGGCTCAAGCGCCCGGCCGCGGCGATCGAGTCGTAGCCGGCCTGGAGCTGGCGGTTGTACTGCTCGTTCAGATACGCGTTCACGGCCGCCAGCCGCTGCTTCCACGCGGGGTTCGGGCGGTACGACCTGGCGACCGCGGCGAACAGCGGACGCCGCGCATCGAGGGTCCCGGCCGGCGCACGGAAGCTGTGCACGTAGAGGCTCCAGTTGGTCTGCCACGTGCGCCCCTGGGGGCCGTCGTACGGAATGTCGACCGGATCGAAGACTGCGTAGAACTCCTCTTCCAACGGGTGCGCCTCAGGGCCGTAGCTCACCTTCACGCCGACGCCGCGCTGGTTGGGCGAGAGGGTGAACTTCAGCGCCGCGGGCAGCCCCGGCAGGTCTTTGCTGCCGATGAACCTGAGGTTGGGAGCGCCCGCCCGCGCGCGCTGAATGAACGTGACGAGGGCCACGAGCGGCTTGACCGGGCGCGCGTACACCATCCCCAGGTAGGACCGGCCCAACCGGTAGTACCCGAGGTCGGGGCGCAGCATGAAGAACCGCGCCGCCGGGTAGGCGTAGACCGCCTCGGGGCCGTCGGGGTTCTCGGCCGCCCAGGCCAGGGACACGGGGTTCGAGGTGTTGCCGTAGCTCCACTCGACGCGCGACTGGAACCGCCACGCCTCCGGCACCGCGACCACGCCGACCGCGAGGCCGCCTTGCTCGGGATCGGTGATGACCCGTGGAGTCAGCCGTTGGCCGAGCACGACGGGCCCCGGCTTCTTCGCCGCCGTGACCGCTTCAGCCGCCTCGGCCGCCGGTGAAGGCTGGGCCTCGCAATTGCTGCCGACACCTCCGATGGCGAGCGCACAAACCGCAGTGATGAGGTGACGCATGGGTGCCCCCTGGTGGACCCATACAGAAGCATTCGCTGCGCCACGGCCTCGGCTCCAGATGTGGCGTCACTGGCGCGAGGAACGCCCGAACTCCGTTCGTTTTGGCGGGCGAAACGGGCAAGAACTGCGCGCCCTTCGACCGTCAGCGCGACTCGCAGTCGGAAGGGACCGGCGGGTGTTGCGGGCTCGCTGCCTTCTGCTCGCGGAGGAACGCGCAGCGGCTGAGGTCGGCGCCGAGCTGGCGGCCGTTGCCATACACCGCGAGCTGCGCGTCGCGGTACCCGAGCACGAAGGCCCGCAGCCGCGCCTCGTCGTCCGGTGAGAGCCAGCCGCTGGCGTCGACCC
>JBBRUE010000271.1:0-8231 GCA_038248085.1 Myxococcales bacterium
CGGGAGCTGCCCGCGCTGCACGCCGTCGATCAGCCCGCCCGCGAGCGCCAGCACCGCCTCGCCTTCGTCGAGCCCGCAGTTCGCGCCGTGCACGGTCAACGCGAGCGAGCGCACCGGCGTTCCGCGCTGCTGCAGGGCCTCGAGGGCCCGCGACGCGAAGCGGCGTACGTCGTGGTAGCCCAGCGAGCTCAAGGGCACGGTGCCGAGGAAGAGCGCCTCTTTCGCGACCAGCGCGCCATGGGTGGGCACGAAGCGCGCCTCGCCGGGGGCAGCCTCGAGGGTCCGACGTGAGAGGCCGTGGCCCTGCAGCTTCTCGGCGACGAGCCCATCAGACGAGTGGAAGCCCTGGGCGTATTTGACGGCCAGCACGTCGGCGTCGACCTCGAGGAGATCGCCCTGCACCACGCGAATGTCGACGGAGCTCACCGGCGGGAGTGTACCCGGCGCCAACCCCGAGCGCGGGTGCACTGACGGGCTCGAGGAAGGGCCGCGACTCCGTGAAGGCTGCGGTGCAGGCAGAGCGAATGGACGCGGTGTCGAAGGCCGCGGGGTACGGCCGATGCGACCAGGAACATCAGCAGAGGCGGTGCGCGGCGGGCGAAGGGGCACACGCCGGTGCTCGCCTCGAGCGGGCCCCTCACCCTGCGCATTTCGTCACCCGGGCGCTCGGCGACGGGCAGGGGTCTCCGGACGCATCATCGTTGATGACAGTCGGAGGGGTCGCTCGGCCGTCCGGCTCGTTGCGTGTCAACAAAGTTGATGCCTCGGGAGACCCGCGGCCCCTTCCGCGACTGCCTCGCTCAGCGCAGGCAGGTCCCCGTCAGCGCGCCCGGCCACTGCGCCGGCCCTCCCGCGTTTGAGAACCTGTGCATCAACGTTGCCGCCTGCGCAAACCCAGCACCACGCTCGCGCGCAGTCGACCTCACAACCGCTGCACGATGCGAAATTCGACCTTCACCGGGTCCTGGGGGGTCGAGCGCTCGAGCTGCTGGCACCAGGTGCCCTGGAAGGTCACCTCGTTGGGACCGGCGTCATACGCGTACGTCGACGAACCCTCGATCAACACGTGCCCGTCGAAGACCACCGCGAGGTACGCGCCGGCGCCACCGGGCGTGGCCTCGAGCCGGAAGGTGCACGGCTTCGGATTGATGGCCGCCGAGATACGCAGCAGGGCGTCCTCGAGCTCCGCGGCGTTGCGGGCCGAGTAGTAGCTCTGCGCGCACAGCCGGGTCGCCGCGTCGCAGGCCCCGCCCCCACACTCAGCGATCGTCCCGTTGGGGCAGGCGCGGGGGAAACCGCCCTCGGCGGCCATCGCCTTGAGCACCACCGGGCCGTCCCCGCGCGCCACCTCCGCGCCGAAGCCGACGACCACGGTGCGGATCCCCTTCTGCCGGAGCGCCCTCACCTGGGCGACGGTGCCGTCTTGATCGAGGCAGCCGATGGCACACCGGGCGCCGTCGCAGCTGTCCTGGGTGCAGGCGCACGCGGTGACCCGCGCGGCCGAGCAGCTCGCCCCGCAGTCGCAGACCTGCTTCGCGTTGGCGGCGTCACAGTTCGGCAAGCCGTCGGTGAGCAACAGCACCAGGTCTTCACGGCCGTCGTTCGCGTCGAGGAGCGACTCCGACTTGCCCACGAAGTCGAGCGAAGCGGCGGTCGGCGTGCCCCCGAGCGGCTCAGGCAGCGCCTGCAGCGTGCGGTTCACCTCGCCCGCGGCGGCCACCAGCGTGGCCTCGGTGCCCTCGTCGTTGCGGGTCGGCGCAGGGAGCAGCGCGTTGTAGTTCGTCGCCCCCTGGCACGCGTTGCCCTGGGTGCTCTGGGGGAAGACGGTGAGCCCGAACCGCGCCACGGTGCCCTGCGTGGTGAGGAACCCGCCCATCGCCGACTTCAACTCGGTCACCCGCGTCTTGCAGCTCGCGGGGCACTTGGTGCTGACCGTCCGGCCGCAGCTGAGGGGGCACGCCGGGTCGTCGGGGTCGGTGGGCAGCAGCATCGACCCGGAGTTGTCGACCAGCAGCATGATGTTCGGCTTGAGTCGCTTGCTGGCGAAGATGGTCGACTGGGTGGTCTGCGCGACGGCGAACGGTTCGACCCGCTCGAAGTCGTAGGTCTGACAGCCGGCGAACAGCAGGAACAGCCAGACGAGTCGATTGGCCCGCACACGCACCCCCATGGAATTGCCCTTTCGCCATGAGTGGCGGGGCTCCACGGAATCCGTTGCGGCGCTGAAGTCACCGGCGCGTCGAGAGCGCCCGGCTCACTTCGTTGTTCACCTGCTCGTTGATCTTCCGCGCCGCGTAGTTCCAGTCGCGCGCCGAGCCGACCGAGCCCGCGCTCTGGAAGATGAGCTGTCCGGGGCCGGCGAAGAGGAGGTGCTGGGTGTCGAGCACCAGCGACCCCGCGCCGTAGCCGACGAGCATGCGCGCCGCCTTGCTGCCCGCGTTGTAGTTGGTGATCTTCACCACCAGGAGGAACTTGTTCGGGCCGGGCACGAAGGCCTCGGGGTTGTTGGTGGGCACCACCGTGTAGCCGTTGCGCTGGAGAATGCGGTGGAGGTCGGGCTCCATGTACCCGACGACCTCGTTGACCTGGTCGGGGTTGCGCAGCTGGTTGTTGCGATCGAAGTACACCTCGAGCGTGAACGCCGAGCCGTCGGGCGCGCGCGCCGCCGCAGCACGGTGCCCCGAGCAGGAGGTGAGCGCCAACAACGACATCGCCGCGAGCGTGAGGAGTGTCTTCATGCCTCGAACGCTCGCGCTCCGCGGGCGCGCGCGCGAGCAATTTTCTACGGGACCAGCGTGAACTCCGCCGTCAACGCAAAGTGGTCGCTGCCGCCCCACCCGCGGCCGTCCTTCCACACGAGCGCCGAGCGCGGCACGAGCGAACCCTGCCGCGTCGCGCCCTGGAGCAGGTGGTCGATGGCCTCTCCCCTCCCGTTGAACACGTACGTAGCCTGGTCGGCCACGGGCAGGTCTGCGGCCGCGCGCAGCAGGCCCCCATCGAGCGTCAGCGCATCGAGAGGCGGGGAGCCGGGCCTGTCGTTCAAGTCACCCGCGAGCAACACCAACGCCTCGGGCGAGGCGACGGCGCGGGCTTCGACGAGGCGGCGCGACACCTGCGCTTCGGCGAGGCGACGGCCGGGGTCGTCGGACACCTTCGAGCGGAAGTGGGCGGCGAAGACCACCACCTTCATGCCGATGCCGGTGCGCACCTCGACCTCGAGGAGCTGTCGGCTGAAGTACGTGGGCGTGCCGTCGGGGCGAAAGAGGCGCTCTTCGCGGTGGCCGAGCACCCGGTCGAGCGGCGTCTTCGAGAGCACCGCGACGTCCACCGAGCCGGGCGTGCCGATTTCCCCGAGTACGCCGTAGGGCATCACCGTCGCGAGCCGCACGAGGAGCGCGTCGAGCGAAGCCTGGGTCTCGATCTCCTGGAGCGCGACCACGTCGGCCCCGAGGTCGGTGATGGCGAGGGCGAGCTGGTCGGCGCGGGCGTCGAAGGCCTCCGGCGTGGGGAGCTCCTCGTAGTCCGAAGGCGTACACGCGCCGGTCTGGCACACCGTGTCGAAGAAGCGGCGCACGTTGAAGGTGGCGATGCGCACCCGCGGCTCCGTCCCGGCATCGACGCCCGCGTCGGTCCCGGTCTCCGGTGCGACGCCCGCATCGAGGTCGACGACCGGCCGGGGTCCACACCCCGACAGCCAGACGAAGAGCAGCGCGCGCAAAAGCTTCACGGCTGTCGTCGTAGCATTCCCCCGGGACCCGCGCGTCCTGCGCAGAATTCTCGCGGGCCCCAGGGCCGGTTTCGTCTGATCTCCGCAGAGTACGCCACGGCACGTGTGATGCTGGATGGTTGGTCGGGCGCAGCAGCTTCTACGCCCGTGCCGCCTCAAGAGGTCTCCGACCCAGCGGCAGAGCAACACCGGGAGTTACGCCGAGGTTTGAGTTCAGGTCGTGCAAAGCACCGCGTGACAAAGAACCACTCCCCGACGTCACTTCCGGTCGTTGCGTTTGTGCTAGCCGCACCCTCCAGGTGCCTCGCCCGTCCACCCGCCGACTCGCCCTCTGGTTCAGTGTCTGGGCAGGGCTCCAGGTGCTGCTCGTCTCGGCGCCCACCTGGCTGCGCGCGCGGGGCTTCGGGTTCTCGAACTACGACTTCGGCATCTACAGCCAGGCGGTGGCGCGGCTGGCGTTCGACCCGCCCAACCCGTGGCTGAGCGGGCGGCAGCTTCACCTCTTCAACGATCACTTCGACCCGGTGCTCTTCCTCACCGTGCCCTTCGCTCGCGTCTTCCCCGCGGCGCAGGTGGGGCTGGTGGTCGAGGCGCTGTTCGCGTTGCTCGCGTTGGTCCCGCTGGCGTGGCTGGCGCGCGAGGGGCGGCTGGGCGAGCGCTCGCTGTGGTTGCTGGGGGCGCTGCTGTCGCTCCACGTGGGCGTGACGCTCGCGCTCGGGTTCCCGTTTCACCCCACCACCTGGGCGATGGCGCCGATGGCCTGGCTGCTGGCCGCCCTGCTGCTCGAGCGGTGGCGCGTGGCCCTCGCGGCGCTGGTGCTGCTGCTGTGCTGCAAAGAGGAGTTCCCCTTCGTCGGCCTCGCGCTCGCGCCGTTCCTCTTCCTCCGCGCGCCGCGATCGGTGGCGTGGACGTTCGTCGGCGTGTCGTCGGCCTGGGGGCTCTTCGCGCTGGTGCTCCGTCCGCGGGTGCTGGGCGAGGTGATGCCGTACGCGGCGCAGCCCTTCCGCGGGCTCGAGCAGGGCGTCGGCCCGTTCCTCGCGGAGCGCCTCGCGCCCGGCGTGCTGCTCGGCATCGGCGACCTGGTGGTGGCCTTCCTTCCCGTCGCCGCGTGGCTCGCGTGGGACCGCTGGCGCGGCGGGGTTCGCTGGCCCCGCGGCACCCCGTGGCTGCTCGGCGCCCTGGTGCCGATGCTGGGCATCCGCTTCCTCTCGATGGCGTGGCGCGAGCAGTACGGCGCGGTGGTGGTGGCGGCGGCGGTGCTCGGGCTCGCGGCGCTGCTCGAGTCGCGCGTGCCGCCCACCTGGGTGCTGATCAGCACCGGCGCGCTGTTGCTGATCACCAACGAGCAGCTGATCCGCCGGAGCCTGCTGTCGATCAGCGGCCGGCAGGGCTGGTCGTCGTCCGGCCACTGCCTCGACGCGCCCGGTCGACGCGAAGCCGTGGGGCAGGCGGTGGAGACGATGCGCCGCGCGCCGGGCCCGCTCTTCGTCAGCGGCAACCTCCTGCCGTGGCTGGCCGAGCGCGGCGACGTCTACGCCTTCGGGGGACCACAACCCGACTCGATCCAGCCCCGCGCCGTGGTGATCGAACGGCCCCCCTGTGGTGACACGTGGGGGGTGTCGCGGGAGTCACGTCAGGTGACCTGGGACGCGCTGCACGCGCGCGGCGACTGGCGCGTGGTCATCGACGACGCGTTCGTCTTCGCGGCCCAGGAGCACCCGGCCCCCTGAGCGCTCGATCGGGGTCGATGGAGTTGAACCTCGGCCTCTTCGACTTCTGCTTCGAGCGCCTCGGCGAGCGGCCGTCGTTCCGCGTCGAGGGGCTGGGCCCGGGCGAGGCGATCGTCCACTGCGCGTGGTGAGGCGTGTTGTAGCGTGCGCGGCATGAACGGCGCGTTGCTGGCGGCTGGCGCAGTGAAGCTCTTCATCGGTCTGGGTCTCGGAGGCCTCGGCGTGGTGCTCGCGTGGAAGTTGCTCACGCGGCTGCTCTCGTCGGGCGAAGGGGTGGCCCTCGAGGACAACCCCGCGGCGGGCCTGCTCCACGCCAGCGCGCTGATCTCCCTGGGCATCCTGGTGCGCCAGGTGCTCACCGCGCTCTTCGACACCATCGACGTGTTCCTGCTGCGCGGTGACTTCGTGCGCACGCTGCCCCGGGTGTTGCTGCTCGGCGGGCTCCACATCGGCCTCGCGCTCGGGCTGGGCACCGCGGTGCTGACCTTCGGGGTGTGGTTGTTCGACCGGCTCACCCCCGGCATCGACGAGCTGGCGGCGGTGCGCGCGGGCAAGGTCGGCCCGGCCCTGGTGCTCGGGGCGATCATCGTCACCCTGGCGCTCCTCGCCGCGCCGGGGCTCGAGGCGCTGCTGTCAGGCCTCATTCCCTACCCGCAGTTGCCCGAAGGCGTGGGCATCCCCAACTCATGAGGTGGGCCTCGGCGCCAGGGCAACCGCCCGCGCGGTACGTGCCCCCGCCCCCCGCGGCGAAGAAAGGGGGCGGCTGCTTTCGCGTCGTGATGGGCCTGCTGATCCTCTCGTTCCTCTTCTGCTGTTGCCTCGTCTCCGCGGTCGCCGAGAGCGTGGATGATCCGCTCGACTGGAACCAGGTGACCAACGTGGTGCCGGCGAACGTCGGGCCGCAGAACACCCTGGGCCTCGCGCTGGTGCCCGACGACCTCCCGCCCGCACGCGCGCGGCACTACACGTGGCGGCAGCGCCTCTCGGCCTGGGAGCTCGGCTACGGCGTCTCCGACGAGGTGCACCAGCAGGTGGCCGACGACTTCGCGTCGCTCGCGGAGCGCTTCGACTACCAGCCCGGCAAGGGGCAGAGTTTCACCTGGTCACCACCGCCCGCGTGCCGGCAGCGCGAGTGGCAGTGCGTCTTCGACTCGGTCGCCCACGACAACGCCGAGGACATCGCGCCGCTCACCGCGCTGTTCCGCAAGAAGCAGCAAGACGAGCAGCTCGACCCGCGGCAGTTGACCGAGCTGGTGGTGGGCTTCGTGCAGAACATCAAGTACCGGCTGCCGACCGAGGAGACCGCGGCCTTCGGTCTCTTGCCGCCGGCCATCGTGGTGTTCGACGGCTCGGGGGACTGCGACTCGAAGGCGTTGCTGGCGGTGGTGATCCTCAAGCAGCTCGGCGTCGACGCGGTGGTGTTGCTGGCGTCGGGCCTGGGTCACGCAGCGCTGGGCGTCGCGCTGCCGGTGACGGGCAAGAAGTTCGGCAAGAAGTACGCGTTCGTCGAGGTGACGACACCGGGCTGGGCCGTCGGCGCGCTGCCCCCGGAATACGACATCGCCAACGCGTGGAAGGTCATCCCCGTCATCGTTCCCGCGGGCTGAATCGACGCAGAAGGCGCGCTTCAAGCGAACCGCGGTCCTTCGGCTTTGGCGTTGACTTGCCTCGGCCCCTCTCCGACTGTCCGCCGCGTAGCTCACCAGGGGACTCCCACATGATGCGTTCCAGCCACTCGGCCTTCACCGCCGCCGTCTGTAGTCTTGCGCTCCTCGTTGCCTCGAGCTGCCAGCCCGTACCGCCCGTCGCCAACCTGGGCGGCGATCGCACGGTCGCGACCGGCGACGTGGTGCTGCTCGACGGCTCGAAGAGCACCAGCACCTCGAAGCTGCCGCTGACCTACGAGTGGACGCTGTCGTCTTCGCCGAAGGGCTCGCAGGCCCGCCTGACGAGCGTGGGCGGCATCAACCCCAGCTTCGTGGCCGACGTGCCCGGGGCCTACGTGGTGACGTTGATCGTCGCCGACAAGGACGCGCAGTCTGACCCGGTGTCGGCGACCATCACCGCCACCTCGACCAACCCGGTCGCGTACACCTACAGCCAGACGGCCCGCCCGGGGAGCGTGGTCATCCTCGACGGCTCCGCGTCGAAGACGACCAATGGCAACGCCATCACCTACAAGTGGACGGTGACTGATCCCGCGATGGCGGCGGTGACGTTGGTGAGCCCCGACTCGGCGCGCCCGTCGTTCCGCGCAGACCTGGTCGGCGTCTACGACGTGAGCCTGGTGGTCAACGACACGGTGAAAGACTCAGCGCCGATGACGGCCACGGTGACGGTGTCGTACGACCCGGCGCCGCCGGTGGCGATGGCCGGACCGAACCTCACGGTGCCCCGGGGCGCCCCGGTGACCCTGAACGGGAGCGGCTCCTTCGACCCGGACGGCACGGCGCTCACCTACCGGTGGACGCTGTTCAACAAGCCGGCCTCCTCGACGGCGACGTTGACCGGTGACACCACGGCGAGCCCCAGCTTCACCCCCGACCTCGCGGGCACCTACTACGTGTCCCTGGTGGTCACCGACGCCACCGGCGCGCGCAGCGAGCCATCGTGGGTCACCCTGTACTGCGTCAACAACGCGCCGACCGCGACCTTCACCGCGCCGGCTGACGTCTTCGAGGGCTCGCCGGCCATGCTCGACGCGTCCGCCTCGACGGATCCCGACGGAGATCGCCTCCAGTTCAACTGGAGCGTCTTCAGCACGCCCCTCAACG
>JBBRUE010000272.1:0-8226 GCA_038248085.1 Myxococcales bacterium
ACTTCGAACTTCGCCACGGCTACGGCCGGTCGAGTGGCTGATCAGCGATCGGACCCGGGCTGATCACCGGCTGGTACGCGATGCCGAGCTGGGCCGCGAACGCCTGGTCGGCCTCGGCCTCTGCGACGGTGCCGACCGCGACGGGCTGAAGGGCGTCGAGCCGCACCAGCGCCGCGAGAAAGTTCGGCTTGAGACCCGCGCCGGTGCGCCACCCGGTGGGCACACCACCGACCACGAAGCAGCCGCGCGCCTTGAACCAGTCGATGACGTCCATGGCCTGGGCCACCGTGCCCGCGCCGTCGGCGAACCCGAGGCCCTGGAGCAGCACCACCGGCCGCCCGTCCTGGCGCGCGTACGCGGAGGAGTCAGTCACGTGGAGCACCTCGTCCCAGTCGTGGCGGAGCTGCGCGTCCCAGCCAGTCTCCGTCGCGCTGGCGAGCTCGTACTGGATGAAGAAGACCCGGCCGTGCGCCTCGGCCGCGGTGCGGACCGGTTGCGTGCCATCGACGGTCTCCGAGACGAGGCGGTGCAGGCCGACGCCGTCGATGCCGTTCTCCTGCAGCCACCGGAACTGCGCGTCGAGCGCCTCAGGAGACGCGGCCCCGTAGGCCACAGTCACCTGGTCGAGGTAGCCACCGGCCCGCTCCGAACCACGCCCTGCGGGGTCGCACGCGGAGACGAGGAGCGCCGTGAGGATCGAGGTGGTGAGCCGCATGACGTCCCTCACTTCACGCGCAGTGCCACCTCGGGAGCGTGGTGATTCCGCAGGGTTCCGGCGGCCAAACCGCGAGATCGCCCACTGGAGGGTGCAGGTCCATAGGAGCGGGGATGCACCACCACCGGCTGCGGTGTCGGAACCCGGGCCTCCAAGGACCGGCTCCGGGGTGCGGCGCCTTGTCGCAGGGCTCCTCCGCTGACGTCATGCCATGAGCGGCGGCGTGACCCCGGGCCGATCACGATGTCTCTCGCGCCTCTCCCTCTGCGCCGCCGCGCTGTTGGTGGTGAGCCTCTCGCCCGCGCCGGCCCACGCCGCGGCCTGCTGCCTGTCGGCGTCAGTGGTGGGCATGGGCCGGCTGGTGGTGTGGGAAGACGCCGCGGCGGGCCTCTCCACTTCGTACGGCCACGGCACCGGTCGCTGGGACACGAGCGGTCGCTATCGCGCCTTCAGCGCCGGCCTGCTCGAGGACGAACTCCGTGTCGATGCGTGGGCCATCGTTCGCCTCTCCGAGACGTGGCAGGTGCAGGCGCGCGTGCCGTGGGTGACCGGTGTGCGCGCGTCGACCGACGGCACGAGCAGCGTGGGCACCGGCCTCGGCGACGTGAGCGTGGCGGGGCGGTGGGACGCCGTCCTGCTCGGCGAGTACGAGCACGTGCCCGGCATCGCGGTGATGGCCTCGGTGGTGGGCCCGACCGGCCGGCGCCCGGAGCAGGCGACCGACCCGCTGGGCGCGAGCGCGACGGGGCGGGGCGCCTGGGCCGCGAGCCTGGGTCTCGCCGCCGAGTACGCCTTTCTCCCGTGGTTCCTCCGGCTCGACGTGGCCGGCATCTACACCGCGCCCTTTCAGCGCGCAGACACCGGGCAGTGGCAGGGCTTCGGTCCGGGGATCCAGGTCGGCCTCTCGGGCGGACGCGAGCTGCTCGCGGAGCGGCTGGTCGTCGCGCTGGCGGTGCGCCTCGAGCACGAGCTCGCGCTCACGTTGGGGGGAAAGCGCGTGGCCGATTCCGAGAACACCGGGCTCACCACCTCGCTCTCGGCGTCGTGGAAGCTCACCCCCCACTGGATGCTGACCGGCGCGTTCAGCACCGACGTGCTCGGCCGACTGGGCGTCGCGCACAACCGCGCCGACCGCCTCGCCTTCACCCTCGGAGTCCGCCATGGCTTCTTCTAGGTCGCTGCTCATCGCAGGCCTCGTGGTGCTCGCCGGCTGCGCGGGCCGGCCGACCATCGCGTCGCAGCCGAAGGCCCTCGAGGGCCTCGCGCTCGTGCCCACCGAGGGCCTGGCGGTACCGGTGTCGGAGTTGCTCGCGCGCCACGAGGCCACGGTGTTCGTCTTCTGGTCGGCCGGGTGCCCCTGCGTGCGGCGGTACCAGGCGCGCGTCGAGGCGCTCGCGGCGACGTGGAGCACGCGCGGCGTGGGCTTCGTGCAGGTCTCGAGCAACGCGGGCGAGACGCTGGAGTCGGTGCGCGACGCGGCGAAGCTCCGCGGGCTCTCGCTGCCGGTGTGGCGCGACGAGGGCGGGCTGCTGGCGAAGCAGTTGAACGCGCGCTCCACGCCGACGGTGGTGCTGGTCGAGCGCGACGGCACCGTGCGCTACCGCGGCTGGCTCGACAACGAGCACGAGGTCGGCGCGCCCGGCCGCGAGCCGTGGCTGGCGTCGGCCCTCGAGGGCTTCGCCGCCCACACCCCGTTCGCCGCGAAGTCGCCGACGTGGGGCTGCACCATCACCCGCTCGCTCACCGCGCCCGAAGCACCGCAGTGTCACGTTCCGTCGCCCGAGGTGGCCTCCTCGCCGGCGACTTCTCCTGGAGGTACGCCATGACGTTCGCCCCCCGCTGGTCCCTGCTGCCCGTGCTCTCGCTCGCCGTCCTCGCCTGCGGCCCCGCGCCCGCCGCGAAGATCGTCCCCACCCGCCTCGCCATCGCCACCGAGGGCACGCTCACCGTCGAGCTGTTGACGCGCGGCCCGCTGGCGCTGGGTCAGAACCGGGTCTTCTACAAGGTGACGAAGGACGGACAGCCCGTCACCCGCGCGGGCCTCGTGCAGCAGCCGCTGATGCAGATGGAGACGATGAAGCACGCCTGCCCGGTGCAGAACCCGGCCCAGACACCCGACGCCGAGGGCGCGTTCGAGGGGATGCTCATCTTCAACATGCCCTCCAGCGAGATGGACCACTGGAGCCTCGCCGTGGAGGTGACGCTCGACCAGGCCGCGCCGGTGAAGGTCTCGCTGGGCGAGCTGAGCGTGGCCGACTCGACGATGAAGAAGGTGGTCACCCGCGACGGGAAGAAGATCGTCCTCACCTGGGGCTACCCCGAGGCGCCGCACGTGGGCGCGAACGAGGTGGTGGTCACCGCGCACGTCGCGAAGGACATGATGATGATGGACTTCGTCACCGTCGACGACCTCGTCTTCGCGATGACCACCGAGATGCCCAGCATGGGCCACGGCTCGTCGGGGAACGTGAGCCCCACGCGCGGCGACGACGGCCTGTATCGCGGCACCGCGGTCTTCAGCATGGCCGGTGACTGGGTGGTGCACCTCGACGTCATCGGCAGCGACGTCAGCCTCGCGACGTTCGACTTCCCGCTCGACCTCTGAGTCGTGCGCTGGCTGTGCAGCACGGCTCCGCGCAGTGAGCGCCGTGGCCAGAGAACACTTCGGCATCGACGGCGAGCGCGAAGCGAACCAGAAGGCCTGCTCGATGCACGACCGCAAGCCGGAGCCCGCCCTCGACGGTTTCGAACGTGAGCTCCGCGAGCTGAAGGCCGAAGCCGTCGCGTCGCTCGGGCCCGAAGACCTCACGCACTTCCGCAAGCTCGAGCGCTGGGGGCGGTGGTGCACGGCGGCGGGGTACGCGACCGCGTGGCTGGCGCCCAACCCGCTGTCGATGGCGCTGATCTCGACGGGCTCGATGGCGCGGTGGACGATCGTCGCCCACCACGTGATGCACAAGGGGCTCGACCAGGTCCCCGGCACGCCGGCGCGCCTCACCTCGGCGGGCTTCGCGCGCGGGCCCCGGCGCTTCCTCGACTGGTTCGACTGGCTCATCCCCGAGGCGTGGAGCCACGAGCACAACGTGCTCCACCACGCGTACACCAACGAGGCGGCCGACCCGGACCTGGTGGAGTTCAACCTCGAGCCGATTCGGCGCTCGACGCTGCCCCGCGCGCTCAAGCAGCTCGCGCTCGCCGCGTCGGCCGCCACGTGGAAGCTCACCTACTACGCGCCGAACACCCTCCAGGTGCTGGAGCGGAAGCGGCGGCGCGGCGCGGGCGAAGAAGGGCACCTCCGCGGCGATGCGCGCGGCCCAGAGACCAACCTCGAGGCCTTCGACCCGCGCACGGCGATCGGCCGCGAGTTCTGGTGGCGCTCGGTGCTGCCGTATGGGCTCGCGCGGTTCGTCGCCCTCCCCGCGGTGTTCGCCCCGCTCGGGCCGTGGGCGGTGTTCTCGGTGTGGGCGAACTCGGCAGGCGCGGAGCTGCTCACCAACCTCCACACTTTCGCGATCATCACCCCCAACCACGCAGGCGGCGACCTGCACCGCTTCACCGGCCCGGTGAAGAACCGCGGCGACTGGTTCGCGCGGCAGGTGCGCTCGTCGGTGAACTTCGAGACCGGCGGGGACCTGAACGACTTTCTCCACGGGTTCTTGAACTACCAGGTCGAGCACCACCTCTTCCCCGATCTCCCGCCGCGCCAGTACCAGCGGCTGCAGCCCCGGGTGAAGGCGCTGTGCGAGAAGTACGGCGTCCCCTACCTGCAGGAGCCGCTGCGCGAGCGCGTGAAGAAGTTGATCGCCATCGCGCTGGGTGACGCCGACATGCGCGTCGACGAAGCGTGAGCCGCCCTACTTCTTCTTCGCGGCTGACTTCTTCGCCGCCGGCTTCTTCGCGCCGCGCACCTTCGCGGTGACACCGGACTTGGCGACGGCCTTCCGCGCCGCCGGCTTCTCAGCGTTGAGCGCGATCGCCGCGCCGATGAGGCCCTTGAAGCCCTCGGCGTCGAGCGTGTCACCCCGCGCCAAATCGATCGCCCGCCAGGCCTTGCCCTCGAGCTCGGCGTTGAAGACCCGCTGCGGATCTTTCAGCTTGGCGCCCTTGATGAAGGTCACCTTCACCTTCTCCTTGTGGGCGTTGGCGATGCACACGATGCCGTCGTGGTTCCACACCGGGGTCCCCATCCACTTCCACTCCTCGAGGATCTCCGGGTCCACCTCGTGGATCAGCGTGCGGATGGTCTTCAGGAAGTCCCCGCGCCAGTCGGCGAGGGAGGCGATCTTCTGATCGATGTGCTTCGCGGCGTCCATACGCCGGAACGTAGATCGGCCGAGGGTGACCGCGACAAATCCCGTCTCCGCCCGCGTCAGAAAAGTGGCGCATCCCCCCGTTGCACGTGCGCGAGGCGGCCGACAGGCTTGGGAATGATCAACCTCAGCGACTTCAAGCTCGGCGTGACCGTCGTCGATCACGAGCACGAGCAACTGCTCGGCCTGATCAACCAACTCAACGACGGCACCTCGCCGGTCGCCCCGCTGATCGAGGCCTTCAGCGCGTACGCCGATCTCCACTTCCGCCTCGAGGAGGTGCTGATGGAGGCCCACCAGTACCCGGGCAAGGCCGCGCACCTCGCCGCGCACGATGCGTACCGCCGGCGCTTCGAGGGCCTGGCCGCCGACGCGCTCACCGGGAGCCGGGCGCTGGTCAAGACCATGCAGACCTTCCTCGCCCACTGGTGGGTGGAGCACATCAGCGGCGTCGACCGGCAGCTCGCCCGGTTCCTCCGGGTGCAGAGCATGCACGTCGCGGCCTGATTCGGGGTGGCAGCACCCGCTGAGCCTCGCCGTCGCGGGGTGTGGAGCACCTCAGGGCGCCGTCGGCTCAGCCGCGGGGGCGTTGTTCTCAGCCAGCCGGAGGCGCGCCGCCTCCTTCGCAATCTTCGAGTCACTCTCGTAGCCGAGGCTGAGCGCCACGTAGGGAATGGTGAAGCCCGATACGCCGAACTCGAAGCTCGCGTAGACGTTGCCGAACTTCACCTTCGCGCCGACCCCGAGGTTCAGCAGCGGCATCGCGGCGTTCTGCTGCGTGAGCCGCTCCGGCCCGGCGAGGAAGCCGAGCGCGACGGTGGGGTAGATGATCAACGGGTCGATGGTCTCGATGTAGTAGCGGAAGTCGGCCAGCGCCCCGAGGCCGTAGCTCGCCGGCTTCAGCCCCAGGAACGGCACGCCCGGGGGTCCACTCATCCACAGGGCGCGCACGCCGAAGCCGAAGCCGTGGGACGGCGCGACGCCCAGCTCGAGGGACACGCTCGGCGCGAGCCCGACGGCGGCCGGTGGAAAGGCGAGCCCGCCATGCACGCCCACGTAGATGCCCGAGCGGTTCGACCACGTATTGGGGAGCCCCGTCTCCGGGTCCAGGTCTGGGGGAGGCGGCTCGACCACCGCGACGGTCTCCGCGACGGGCGCCTCGACGGGGGCGGGCGTCGTGGGCTGCGTCGACCCCTGCTGCGGCGTGCGGACCCGGGTCGCCTGCAGGGGCTCCTTGAACTCCTCGCGGATGGTCTGCTCGAGGTTGCTCAGCCACTTCTCGTAGCTGCGGCCCGCGCCCAGCGCCGTCAGGCCGACGACGGTGACGCGGTCGCCCGTGTACTTCAGCGCGAGGCGCACGGTGACGCCCTTCTTCGCGAGGCGCGCGACGACCTCGGAGTCGGAACCCGACTCGACCGCCCAGCGCCGCTTCTCCATCGCGGCGAGGATCGCGTCCCGCACCTGCCAGGGCTCGTGCGCGTCCCGCAGCACCAGCACGCGCGGCTCGGCGGCGGACAGGTCGGGATCGGGGACGGGCGCATGCCAGCAGCCGGCGACGGTGACGGCCAGGCACATCGAGAGGAGCAAGCTGACCTGTCGGGTACGCATGCCAGGCCCTGGTGCACGCGCCGCGCCGCCCGCCCGTGCGCTCGACAGGGAAGGTCACGCGGAAGCGAGTGTGCAGATCCCTGCGCGCCTTGTGCAGCAGGCTGCAGCTTCCCCTCGCACCCTCACCAACCCGCTCGAGCCCATCGCTTTCCATGACCGGGAAGCAGCACGTTGCTAAAGCGCCGCGATGCTCTCGACCCTCGCCGCGTTCGTCGTGGCGGCCTCTCCCACCGTCTCCGTGCCGTTCGAGCGCTACACGCTCCCGAACGGGCTGACCGTCATCCTCCACGAAGACCACCGGCGGCCCTCGGTGACGGTCAACGTGTGGTTCCGCGTCGGCTCGTCGGACGAGGCGAAGGGCCACACCGGCTTCGCGCACCTCTTCGAGCACCTGATGTTCATGGGCACCGCGGCGGTGCCCAACGGCAGCTTCGACACGATCATGGAGCAGGCCGGCGGCACCAACAACGCCACCACCAGCCACGACCGCACCAACTACTTCGAGACCGGCCCCTCGAACCTGCTCGAGACCTTCCTCTTCCTCGAGTCGGACCGCCTCGCGCACCTCGCCGACGACATGACGAAGGCAAAGGTCGACCTCCAGCGCGACGTGGTGAAGAACGAACGCCGCCAGTCCTACGAGAACCGGCCCTACGGCATGACCAACATGTTGATCAACGAGCGCCTGTTCCCCGCCGGGCACCCGTACCAGCACCCGGTCATCGGCTCGCACGCCGACCTCACCGCGGCGTCGGTGGACGACGTGAAGGCCTTCTTCCGCCGCTACTACGTGCCGGCCAACGCCTCGCTGGTCATCGCTGGTGACTTCACGCCCGAGGCGGCGAAGCAGTTGGTGGCGAAGTACTTCGCGCCGCTCCCGCGCGTCGAGGCGCCGATGCGCACCGTGCCGGCCGTGGTCGAGCTCACCAAGCCCGCGCGCGTCACCCAGAAAGACGCGGTGCAGGCCGAGCGCGTGGTGCTGGCGTGGCTCGCGCCGTCGCAGTGGTCGAAGGGCGAGCCGGAGCTGGACCTGCTGGCCAACCTGCTCGGCGCGGGCAAGAGCTCGCGGCTGGTGAAGGCCCTGGTGCTGGACCAGCAGTTGGCCAGCAGCGTTGAGGTGGAGTTCGAAGCGCTCCGCGGGCCCGGCGTCTTCACCATCACCGCCACCGCGCAGGCCGGCCACACCGCCGCTGAAGTGGAGAAGGCGCTCGACGTGGAACTCCAGCGCCTGCTCGACAGCCCGCCCACCACCGACGAGGTGAACCGCGCGCGCGCCTTGCTGGAGGTCGATCAGCTCACCCGCCTCGAGCAGACCTTCGCGCGGGCCGACCTGCTCAACGCGCTGGAGACCTCGCTCGGCGACCCGGGCCTGGTGCCGTACGCGGTGACCGGCCGCTACGAAGTGCTCGGCGCCACCGAGGTCCTCGAGGCCGCGCGACGGGTGCTCACGCGCCCGCGGGTGACGGTCACGTTCATTCCCCAGTCGAAGAAGGGCGGTGCCAGGTGAAGCGCATGGGTCTGGTGGTCGGGGTGCTGCTCGCGTCGGCGGTGTTTGCAGCGCCGGTGATTCCGCCGCCCGCGAAGTGGTCGCCG
>JBBRUE010000273.1:0-8219 GCA_038248085.1 Myxococcales bacterium
GCCGACGGTCTTCCACATCGAGTTGAAGGTCGCCGTCGAGCCGGTGAAGTGGAGCCCGCCGAAGTCGGGGTGGGGCAGCGCCGCGCCGCCGATCGCCGCGCCCGACCCGGGGAGGAAGTTGATCACCCCGTCGGGCAGCCCGGCCTCGCGGAGCACCTTCATGATCGTCCACGCCGAGAGGGTCCCCGTCTGGGCCGGCTTGAAGAGCACGGTGTTGCCCATCAGCGCCGGCGCGGTGGTGAGGTTGAGCGCGATGGCGGTGAAGTTGAACGGGGTGATCGCCAGCACGAAGCCGTCGAGCGGACGGTAGTCGGTGGTGTTCCACGTGCCGGGGCCGGACACCGGCTGCACGTCGGCGATCTGCTGCGCGAAGGCGACGTTGAAGCGCAAGAAGTCGATGCCCTCGCAGGCGGCGTCGATCTCCGCCTGGTAGGCGGTCTTTCCCTGACCCCACATCGTGGCGGCGTTGATCGTCGCGCGGTACTTCGTCGCGAGGAGCTCGGCCGCCTTGAGCATCACCGCGCTGCGCTCGGACAGGGGCAAGGCGCTCCACTCGCGCTTGGCGGCGAGGCCGGCGGTGATCGCCTGCTCGACGTGCTCCGGGCCAGCGGCGTGCACGGTGGCCAGCACCTTGTGGTGGTCGAACGGCGAGCGGACCTCGTAGGTCTTGCCGGTGCGGATCTCCTTGCCGCCGATCACCACCGGGATCTCGATGCGCTCGGAGCCGACCTTCGCCAGCGCCGCCTTGAGCTCGGCCTTCTCGGGCGAACCCGGCGCGTACTGCTTGATGGGCTCGTTGATGGGCAGCGGGGCTCGGGGGTTCGCAGTGATCATGCGCAGCGGTTTGTGCCAGAGAACCGCGAGCCCTGAAAGCGACAGATCTCGCGGGTGGGGAGGTGTGCGCGCGGTGAGGTGCGCTATGTCGCGCCCCATGAAACGAATGGTCGTCGTGGCAGCAGCGCTGGTGATGTTCGCGTGTGGAACCACCAGCCCCGCTGGCGCTGACGCAGGCCAGGACGCGGGCGCCCCGGCGGCGGTCGATGCGGGCGTGCCCGACGCGGGGCTCGACGGGGGAGTCGACGCCGGGCCCTCCGTGAAGGACCCGCTGATCGTCGCGCGCCCCTTCGACGAGGTGGTGCCCGTCGGCTACGCAGCCGGCGCGCCGACGCCGCTGGTGGTGTTGCTGCACGGCTACACCGCGACCGCCGCGACCCAGGACGCGTACTTCCACCTCTCGGAGCTGGCGCAGGTGCGCGGCTTCCTCCTCGCGCTCCCCAACGGGACGGTCGATGGAGCAGGCCAGCACTTCTGGAACGCGACCGACGCCTGCTGCGGGTTCGGAGCGACCGTCGACGACGTCGCGTACCTCACCGCGGTGATCAACGACATGAAGGCGCGGTACTCGGTCGACCCGAAGCGCGTGTTCCTCGTGGGGCACTCGAACGGCGCGTTCATGGCCCATCGCATGGCGTGCGATCGCAGCGAGCTCATCGCGGGCATCGTCTCGCTGGCGGGCGCAGTGTGGGCCGATACGGCGAAGTGCAACCCCGCCACGAAGGTGAACGTGCTGCACGTGCACGGCACGCTCGACGCGGTGATCAAGTACGGCGGTGGCGCGGCCAAACCCGGCCAGCCGCCTCACCCCGGCGCCGAGACGACGGTGGCGACGTGGGGCGCGAAGAACGAATGCACCGGCACCACGCGCGAGTCGATCGGCGGCGATCTCGATCTCGACACCGCGCTCCTGGGCAGCGAGACGCAGCGCGAGTCCTTCCGCGGCTGCCCGCCCGGTGCGGCGGCGGAGCTGTGGCGCATTCGCGGCGGCTCGCACATTCCCGCGTTCAACGCGTCGTGGGCCGACACCCTCTACACGTGGCTGGTGGCGCACCCGAAGCCCTGACCGGGCCGGAGTTCGAAGGACGGGTCGATGCGCCTTCGCGGTGCCACGACATCGTTTCGCCCGCCGCCGGGGCGCAGTACATCGCTCGGCGTCCCATGCCGCGCATCAAGCCCCTCGAGTCGCCCGTCACCATCGAACTCGATGGAGAGTCCATTCCGGCCCGCGAGGGAGAGCCCGTCGCCGCCGCGTTGATCGCCGCCGGCGAGCTCATCTTCAGCCGTTCCCCCAAGTACCACCGGCCGCGCGGGCCCTTCTGCATGTCGGGCGGCTGCTCGCAGTGCCTGATGCGCGTCGACGGCCTGCCCAACGTGCCGACCTGCCGCGTCCCGGTGAAGGCCGGCCTCCGGCTCGAGCGGCAGAACGCGATGCCGGACGTCCGCATCGACCTGCTGCGGGCCAACGACTTCATCTTCCGCGACTGGTTCAACCACCACGAGTTCCTCGCGGGGGTGCCGATCGCCGAGAACGTGCTGCTGAAGATCGCCCGCGAGCTGTCGGGCCTGGGGAAGTTGCCGGAGCGAGCGGCCGAAGCCCGGGAACCGGCCCTCGTCGAGCACCACGCGCTGGTGATCGTCGGCGCGGGCGCAGCCGGCCTCGCGGCGGCCCGGCACCTCACCACCCGCGGCGTCCCCTTCGTCCTCTTCGAGCGCGACCGGAAGGTCGGGGGCCGGCTCATCACTGCGGCTGAGATCGGCCAGGCCGTCCCGTGGGACGCGCCAGCCCGCGTGTCGGCGGAGGTGGTCGGTCTCTTCGACGATGACGGCAAGCCCTTCCTCGCGATCATCGAGCACGAGCGGCTGCACCTCGTGTTCTTCGAGCGGCTGCTCCTCGCGGTCGGCAGTCACGCGATGCTGCCCACGTTCCCCAACAACGATCTCCCGGGCGTGATGTCGAGCCGGGCGGTGGCCGGCCTCATTCGCCGCGCAGGCGTGCTCGCGGGGCAGCGGGTGGCGTGCGTGGGCGAAGCGTCCGAGGCCCGCGCCCTCGCGGAGTTGGTGAAGGGCGCCGGCGGCGAAGCGATCGGGGTGGGTGAAGAGATCGTCCGCGCGCACGGGCTGCGCTCGGTCAACGCCGTCACCACCACCCCGGGCGGGAAACAGAAGTGCGACGTCATCGCCACCTGCGGCGCGAGGAGCCCGGCCTTCGAGCTCGCGGTTGCCGGCGGCGCGCGCGTGTCGTGGAACGCGGTCACGAGGTGTTTCGTCGTCGAGACCGACGCGCACGGGGGCACCGCCAACCCGGCGATCTTCGTCGCCGGCGAGATGCGGGGCCCGATGTCGTCGGCCGCGGCCGCTGAACAGGGGCTGGCCGCCGCCGAAGCGATCGCCTCGGCCCGCGGGGTGACGCCGTGAGCAAGTCCCTCATCTGTCCCTGCGAAGACGTGACCGCGAGCGAGGTCGAGCACGCGATCGGCAAGGGCTACTGCGACGTCGAGTCGGTCAAGCGCTTCACCGGCTTCGGCACCGGCATCTGCCAGGGCAAGCAGTGCCTGACCGCCGTGGCGCGGCTGCTCGAGGACAAGGCGCCGAAGAAGCCGCGACCCGAGCAGCTGGTGGCCTTCACCCCGCGCCCTCCCCTCTTCCCCACCGAGTTCGGCTACTGGGCGAGCGCGTCGTTCGACCCCGCCCACGCGCCGGCCGGGGGCGTGCCCGAGGCGCTCGACTTCACCGTGCCCGCGCTGCGCTCCGCGGCGCCGATCAAGTCGAAGACGAAGATCGTGATCATCGGCGGCGGGATCATGGGCCTCTCGCTGGCGTGGAACCTCGCCGAGCAGGGCGAGACCGACGTGGTGGTGCTGGAGAAGGGCTACCTCTGCGCCGGCGCTTCGGGCCGCAACGGCGGGGGCATTCGCGCGCAGTGGGGCACGCCGACGCTCATCTCGCTCGCGCGCCGCAGCCTCGAGTTGATGAAGCGCTTCGCGCGCGACATGGGCATCAACGTCTGGTTCCGCCAGGGCGGCTACCTCTTTCTCGCGAAGTCGGACGACGTGGTGCGGCGCATCGAGAAGGGTGCTGCGCTGCACAACGCGCACGGCGTGCCCACCGAGATCCTCACCGCCGACGGCGCGCGCGACGTGGTGCCTGAGCTGACGATGAAGGGCATCAAGGCGGCCGCGTGGAACCCGAAGGACGCGGTGATCTTCCCCTGGCCTTTCTTGTGGGGCTACGCGACGCAGGCCCAGAAGAAGGGCGTGCAGGTCGAGACCTTCACCAACGTGCAGGGCTTCGAGCTGGGGCACGGCAAGGTGAAGAAGGTGATCACCGACCGGGGCGACATCGAGTGCGAGACGGTGGTGATCGCCGCCGGCGCGTGGAGCCCGGAGATCGCCAAGCTCGCGGGGGTGCACCTGCCCAGCCACCCGCACCGCCACGAGATCTGCAGCTCCGAGCCGCTCAAGCCGTTCCTCGGGCCGCTGGTGTCGGTGCTCGACTCGGGCCTCTACTTCTCGCAGTCGATGCGCGGCGAGATCGTCGGCGGCATGGGCGACCCGCGCGAGCACGCGGGCATGAACCTCGGCTCGACCGCGCGCTTCCTCACCCGCTACGCGCAGGCCCTCTCGGAGCAGCTGCCGCAGGTGGGCCGCGTCAAGGTGCTGCGCCAGTGGTCAGGGCCGTACGACGTGACGCCCGACAATTCGCCCCTGCTGGGCAAGACGCCGGGGCTGGAGAACCTGCTGCAGCTCAGCGGCTTCGTCGGCCACGGCTTCATGATGGCCCCCGCGGTCACCGAGCGGATGGCGAAGTGGATGGCCACCGGCGAGTCGGACGAGCTCTTCGAGCGCTTCACGCTCTCGCGCTTCGCGGAAGGCCGCATGGAACGCGAAGACATGATCATCGGCTGACCCAAGGCGCTCATGGCCCCCGCACTCGAACTGAAGAACGTCACCAAGCGCTTCGGCGCCAAGGTCGCGGTCGACGATCTCTCGCTGACGGTCGAGCCGGGGTCCTTCCTCGGCCTGCTCGGCCGCAACGGTGCGGGCAAGTCGACGACGCTCAAGATGGCGACCTCGCTGGTCGAGCCGACCTCGGGGACCATCTCGGTGCTCGGCTACGACCTGAAGACGCACTCGCTCGAGGCGCGGCGGCAGATGGGCGTGATGCCCGAAGACATGGCGCTGCTCGAGCTGCTCACCGGCGCGCAGTACCTCCGCTTCGTCGGGCGCATGTACGGGCTGGAAGACGCGCAGATCGACTCGCGGGGCGCCGAGCTGTTCGACACGCTCGATCTCAAGCCCGGCAGCCGCACCCTGGTGGCCGACTACAGCTTCGGCATGAAGAAGAAGCTCGCGCTGTGCGCCGCGCTCATCCACGGCCCCAAGGTGCTGTTCCTCGACGAGCCCTTCGAGGGCATCGACGCGATCACCAACCGCACCATCAAGGACATCCTCCTCTCGCTGCAGCAGCGCGGGGTGACGCTGGTGCTGACCAGCCACATCCTCGAGGTGGTGGAGAAGCTGTGCCCGCTGATCGCGATCATCGATGAGGGGAAGTTGAAGGGCTATGGCACCCTCGACGAGCTCCGGCAGGGCGGCGAGTCGCTCGAGTCGCTGTTCGTCAACCTCGTCGGTGGTGCGCCGCGCGGTGGGCTCTCGTGGCTGTGAGCCCGTTCCGTGCGCTGGCGGTGGTGCACCTGCAGAGCACGTGGAACCGGCTGCGCAAGCAGATGGGCACTGCGGGGTTGTGGGTGTTCTTCCTGGTGATCGGCTTCCTCGGGGTGACGGTGGTGGTGCCCCTGCTCGGGAGCCTCGGCGCGCTGGGCTGGGTGGTGGGCACCTCGTTCGAGACGAAGGACGCCGCCCGCGCGATCGTGCTCGCGGCCTTCGGCTTCACCGGGCTGACGCTCTTCGCGGGGCTGGTGGGCGGCATCTCGAGCGGGTCCCGGCAGCTCCCGTGGGAGACGCTGCGCATGTTCCCGGTGCGTGACTTCACTCTCTTCCGCGCGGAGCTCTTCGCGGGGGCCGGCGAGGTGATCACCCTCGTCGAGTTGGGCGCGCTCGCCGCGCCGTGCGTGGGGGTGTGCGTCGGCGCGCCGCTCGCCACCCCGCTGATGGCGGTGCTGTTCATCACCCACGCGCTGGCGTTGCTCGCCCTGCAGCAGCTCGCGGGCAGCATCGCCCAGCGCCTGTCGCGGCGGCTGCGGGCGATGCTGATCTTCCTGCCGGTCGCGGCGATCGCCCTGTCGTCGCTGGCGCCGCTGATGGCCCGGCGCCTCGACCGCGAGAACTTCGAGGCGTGGAGCGATCGGCTGGGCGCCCTCTCGGCCTGGGTCCCGGCGCGGCTGCTGCTCGACGCGGCGCTGGGGGTGGAAGAAGGTACGGCGAGCGCGCTGCAGTTGGCGATCGCGGTGCTGATCCCCGTCACGCTCGTGGCGGCGATCGTTTTCGGGGCCTTCGTGTTCGTCTCGCGCGAGCGGCCGATCACCCAGGACGACCCAGGTGGTCCGCCCGCAAAGTTGTGGGGTTTCGACTCGCAGCTCAGGGGCGTCGCGCGGCTGCAGTGGGAGTCGCTCTCGCAGAGCCTGCCGGGGCGCTTCGGTCTGCTGATGCCGTTGATCACCATCGTGCTCATCCGCGGGCCGCTGGCGGAGATCCTCCCGGGGCGCGGGTGGACCGCGCCGATCGCCTTCGGCTACGCGTCGATCGCGGGGATGAACCTGTTGTTCAACCAGTTCGGGCTCGATCGGCACGGCGTGAAGGTGCTCTTCCTGTTGCCCGTCGAGCCGGCGGCGCTGCTGCGCGGCAAGCTGCTGGGGTTCGCGGCGTGGCAAGGGCTCCAGGCGGGGCTGCTCACGGTGCTGCTGGCGATCACCGGTCACCGCGACCCGCTCGAGCTGGCGGTCGGCGTCGCGCTCTACGGCTGCGTCTTCTTGATCCTCGCGATGGTGGGCCAGTTCGCCAGCATCTGGCAGCCGCGGCCCTTGCGGAAGAATGGCCTGCGCGCCTCCCAGCCGCCGTTCGCGGTGGTGCTGATGATGTTCGGCACCCTGGCGACGGCCGGGGCGCTGCTCTACGGCGTGGTGTTCGGCGTGAGGGCCTGGGCCCCGGGCTGGGAGTTGCCGGTGCTGCTGGCCATCGGCGCGTTCCTCGTCGCCCTGGTGTTCCCCGTGCTGACGGTCAACGCCCTGTTCCTCGAGCGGAGCCGGGAGAAGCTCGTCGAAGTGCTCGGCTCCGCTGGGTGAGGCGACTTGGGAACGCACCCTCGCGGTGCGCCCCCAGGCAAGTACGTCAGGTGGTCGGAACCGCGGCCGCCCTGGCCTCGAGCGCCGCCACCAGCGCCGCCTTCGTCTTGGGGCCGGCGATTCCGTCGACGCCGATCTTCGCGGCGACCTGGAAGGCGCGCACTGCCTTCTGGGTGTTCGCGCCGTCTTTACCGTCGATGGTCCCCGGCTGGTAGCCGAGCTTGGTCAGCGCGGTCTGCACGCCCTCGAGGTCGTCGAGGAAGAGGTAACCGAAGGTCTTCGAGTTGTGTTCGAACTGGGCCATGGCGGATCTCCTTACTTCTTCATGATCGACGACTCGGCCGCGTCGAGCGCGGTTTGCGCGTCAGCCAGCGTCGAGGTCGCCTTGCCGGACAACTCGGTGACGGCCGCGGGATCGGTGGCGCCCGCCAGCTGGTCCTTCAGCGCGATCACCGACGCCTTCGCGGTGTCGAACGCGGCGAGGGCCGCCGTGGCCTTGGCCTGGGCGCCGGCAGGCAGCTTGGCAGCCTTCTCTTTGAGGAAGGCCACCTTGCGATCCATCGCCTCGACGCCCTCACCCACCCGCTTGAGGAGTTCGCCCTTCTGGGCCCCCATGGCCTCGGCCGCCTGCTGCTCGGCGGCTGCCTTCTGCTTCTCAGCAGCGGCCTTCAACTCGGCCAGCTGCTTGTCGGCGGAAGCCTTTGCCTCGGTGGTCTGCTTTTCGGCGAGCGCCTTGGCCTCCGCCGCCTTCTTCTCGGCCTCATTGCAGCCAGTGAACGAAAGGGAAACGGTCAGGACGGCCAGCCACATGCTTGTGCGAAACATCAGATGCTCCAGTGAGGGGTTCGACCGGCCGAGCCATCAAGGTCCGTGCCAGACCTGATGCCCGAGGAGGAGGCCCGCCTCTCTCCCGAACATGGTGCAAAACGCGACGGAATCGCGCGCAGGTGTGCGTTCCGCTACGCACCGGGACGGGTCGCACTCCGAGACCGCGATGGCCGACGAGATGCATCCCCTGCCGTCAACCCTCTGGAGGCAACACTCATGATGAACGAACTCGTTGGGCAGTTCCTGAAGTCAGGCGATGGAGCGGAGCTGGTGAAGGATCTCCAGAGCCAGGGCCTGACCGAACAACAGGCCA
>JBBRUE010000274.1:0-8197 GCA_038248085.1 Myxococcales bacterium
AAGACCTTCAGCGTGGCGGCGTCGGGCAAGTCGCTGGCCGGCGGGTTCGGGCTGGCGCTGGGCGCGATGATCGGCGGCGGGTGCACCACCGGCGCGTTCATCGCCGCGTGGCCGACGCTCTCGGTGGGCAGCCTGGCGATGGGCGGCACCTTCTTCGTGGCCTCGATGGCGACGAGCAACCTGCTGTTGCTCACGCGGCGAATCGACTTCACCAAGGCGCAGGCGGTCGGTGACGAGGTCTACGACTGATGACTCGATCGATGCGGATGATGTTCCTGGTGTTGATCGCGAGCCTCGGCGTCGCCGTGGCGGGGCTGCGCGTGAAGAACGACGCGCTGGCGCAGAAGACCGAGGCGACGCCGTGAAGCGCTTCGAGTCGGCGATCTACGTCGCGGCCCTGGCGATCCTCGGGGCGCTGTTGCTGATGGAGGGCCGCCGGACCACCGAGCTGCTCGCCCACCAGGCGGTGACCCCGAAGGAGCTCTACGCGCTGCTCTCGAACCCGCAGGTGAAGGTGCAGATCGTCGACCTGCGCGCGTACGACGACGATCACTTCATCGACACGCACATTCCCGGCGCGGTGCCCCTGCCCAGCTGCGACGAGATGAAGGCGCCAGAGAAGGCGCGTGATCGCGTGTACCCGTACGTCAGCACCATCATCGTCACCGACACTGGTGACACCACCGCCTTCGAGGCGTGCCGGGCGAAGTTCGGCTCGGCGCGGCTGCTCGCGGGCGGCATGGAAGGTTGGAGCAACGCCAATCTCCCCGAAGACACCGGCGACTATTCGCCGCCGAAGAACGCTGCTGGCGGCGGCTGTCTCTAAGCCACCCTCCTCTTCCCTGGAGTTCCCGTGTCGATCTCGCGACGTGACGCGCTCAAGAACCTGCTGATCGGCACGGTGGCCGCGGGGGTCTCGGCGAAGGCCGCGACGCCTGAAGCGAAGGCCCCGATTCCGCCGCTGCGGGTCGACGATCCCCGCCAGAGCTACCCGGACACGAAGACCACCGAGGACTTCTACCGCTCGGAGTTCAACGCGGTGCGCGGCAACGGGGAGGAGCGCGGGTTCGCGTACCACTGCGTCAACTGCCAGGGGAACTGCGCCTTCGAGGTGTGGACGCAGAACGGCAAGGTGACGCGCGAGAACCAGTCGGCGAGCTACCCGCAGCTCGCGCCGAACCTGCCCGACGCCAACCCGCGCGGGTGCAACAAGGGCGCGCAGCACAGCCAGGTGATGTACGAGGCCGACCGGCTGCTGTACCCGATGAAGCGCGTCGGCGAGCGCGGCGCGGGCAACTGGAAGCGCATCTCGTGGGACGAGGCGATCACCGAGATCGCGACGCACCTCCATGACGGGCTGGTCGAGAAGGGCCCGTCGGCGAACTACATCCACATCGGGGCGGGCGTGCTGACCGAGGCGCGCGCGGCGTCGATCAAGCGGCTGGGCTCGTTGCTCGGCGCGGTGCGGCCGTACATCGCCAGCTACGTGGGCGACATGTTCCCCGGCGTCAGCGTCGTCTATGGCGAGGGCAACATCGGCTGCACCTACGACTTCGTCTTCACCACCAACGTGGCGGTGTTCTGGGGCTGCAACCCGAACACCTCGCGCATCCCCGACGCGCACTACCTCTGGGAGGGCAAGTACAACGGCTCGAAGATCATCGTCATCACCCCGGAGTTCAACTCCACGGCGATCCACGCCGATCTCTGGGTGCCGCTGAAGGCCGGCTACGATGGCCACCTCGCGCTGGGGATCATCCAGCGGATCATCGCGCGCAAGCTCTACAAGCCAGAGTTCCTCAAGCAGTACACCGACCTCCCGCTGTTGGTGCGCACCGACACGAAGGAGCTGGTGCGGCTCGCCGACATCGACACCACCGCGAAGGACTTCGACGCGAAATCGGTGGGCCTCTTCGCGAAGGCCGACAAGGAGCACGAGTGCTTCATCGCCTTCAACACCAGGACGAAGAAGTTCACCGTGATGCCGGGCAGCGAGGGCAGCGCCGTCGAGACGCTGAGGCTCGAAGACAGTGACTGGGAGATCGACCCCGCGCTCAACGGCCGGTGGACGATCACCCTGAAGGACGGGAAGAAGGTGAAGGTCACCACCGCCTTCGAGCTCTTCAAGACCGAGGTCGCGGCCTTCGCGCCGGAGAAGACGCAGAAGCTGACCGGGGTGCACCCGAGCATCGTCGACGAGCTCGCCGACGACATGACCAGGCCGAAGGTGAGCCTGCTGACGATGGGCTTCGCGGTGGGCAAACACTTCAACGGCATGCTCTCGCAGCGCGCCATCGCCTCGCTCGCCGCGTTCTGCGGTCGCCTCGGGCCCCAGGGCGGGTTGAACACCGAGAACGAGTGGAACATCTCCGGGCTCGAGGGGCTGTCGGGCTTCCAGGGGAAGTATTCGCACCGCTTCGCGTCGGGCTTCGTCAGCGAGTTCATGCTCGGCGACGGGCTCAACGACGCGAACACGCTCTACTCCGACGAGGACATCAAGCGCGGCACCGGCGACTCGAAGGCTGCGTACACCCAGAAGGTCAACGCGCTGCTCGAGAAGGGGAAGAACGACGCCGGGTACAAGGAAGGCAAGCCGTACTGGACCACCGTCGAGAACTTCCTGATGTTCGCCGACTCGCGGTTCCGCCGGAACAAGGGGCACTACCAGAAGGCGTTCCTCGAGAAGGCGAAGTTCATCGCGTACGGCGACGTGCGCGCGAACGACATGGCGGTGTTCGCCGACATCCTCCTGCCGTGCAAGACGCCCTACGAGAGCTGGGATCTCCGCACCAACCCCGGCTACCACCGCTACGCGAACATCGCGTACCCCGCGCCCAACCTGAAGCCGGTGGGAGAGACGAAGACCGAGTGGGAGATCGCCGGCCTCGTCGCGGCGAAGGTCGAGGCGATCGCCAAGGCGCGCTTCAAGGCGACCGGTGACGAGAAGCAGATCCACATCGTAGACAAGACGCACACCCAGGAAGGCGTGCGGCGGCTCGACGAGCTGGTGAAGGAGTTCACCAAGGACGGCGTGCTCGGCACCGACAAGCAGGCCGTCGAGTACGCGCTGGAGCACGTCGAGCAGTTCAAGCCGAACACCGTCAAGAGCGTCTACGAGCGCGGCGGCTTCCTGCAGCTCAACGAGAAGGCCGGCAAGAGCTCACCGCTCTACAAAGACCGCCCGTACAACACCTTCGAGAACCAGCTCTTCCTGCACCAGCGCTTCGAGACGCTCACCGGGCGGCTCACGTTCTACGTCGACCACCCGCTGTGGATCGCCGCCAACGCGCACGTGCCGACCGCGAAGCCGCCGATCCGCCCCAGCCGGCACCCGTTCGTGTTGATGACGCCGCACGCGCGGTGGTCGATTCACTCGACGTACAAGACCTCGCCCCTCCTCCTGCGGCTCCAGCGTGGAAAGCCGTGCGTGATGGTCAACCCCGAGGTCGCGAAGGCCCGCGGCATCAACGATGGAGACGACATCCGCATGTTCAACGAACTGGGCGAGGTGCGCATCATGGTGAAGCTCTCGCCGGCCTGCCCGCCCGACGCGCTGGTGATGGAGCACGGCTGGGAGCCGTTCATGTACGACCAGAAGAAGGGTCACAACCTGCTGGTGGGCGACATGCTCAACCTGCTCGAGCTGACCGACGGCTGGGGGCACCTCAAGTTCGGCACGAACTGGGACGGCAACCAGCACGCCTACGAAACCACCCTCGACATCGCGAAGGTCTGAGAGGACGCCATGTCGAAACGACAACTCGCGATGGTGATGGACCTCAACAAGTGCATCGGCTGCCAGACGTGCACGGTCGCCTGCAAGACGCAGTGGACCAACCGCAACGGCCGTGAAGGTATGTACTGGAACAACGTCGAGACCCGGCCGGGCGACGGCTTCCCCAAGAAGTGGGAAGGCATGGGCGGCGGCTTCGACGAGGGCGGCAACCAGAAGGACGGCGTCGTGCCCTCGCGCTACGCCGACTACGGGGTGCCGTGGGACTACAACGGCGAGGAGATCCTCCGCGCGCAGGAGTTCAAGCCGCAGACCGACCCCAAGGTGGGCCCGAACTGGGACGAAGACGTCGGGGCCGGCGATTTCCCCAACTCGTACTTCTTCTACCTGCCGCGCATCTGTAACCACTGTTCGAACCCGAGCTGTCTGGCGGCGTGCCCGCGGGAGGCGATCTTCAAGCGCGATCAAGACGGCATCGTGCTGGTCGACCTCAACCGCTGCGAAGGCAACCGCATGTGCATCGCGGCGTGCCCGTACAAGAAGATCTATTTCAATACGAAGATCTCGAAGTCGGAGAAGTGCATCTTCTGTTTTCCCCGCATCGAGAAGGGCTTGCCGCCGGCCTGCGCGGACCAGTGCGTGGGGCGCATTCGCTTCGTGGGCTACCTCGATGACGAGGAGAGCCAGGTCTTCAAGCTGGTGCACAAGTACAAGGTCGCCATCCCCCTCCACCCTGAGTACGGCACCCAGGCCAACGTCTATTACGTGCCGCCGATGTCGGGCCCGCGCCGCTTCGACAAGAGCGGCAAGCCCATCGAGGGCAGCGAGCGCATTCCCACCCCGTACCTCGAGAGCCTCTTCGGGACGGCGGTGCACGACGCGCTCAAGACGCTGCACGCCGAGCTCGATCGCCGGAAGGCCGGCGAGCACTCGGAGCTGCTCGACACCCTCATCGCCTACAAGCACGCCGACATGTTCCACCTCGGAAAGCCGCGGCCCACGGGCTTCAAGCTCCCGGTGCTGAAGTGAGCGCGCGGAGGCTGCTGGTGATGGGCCTGGCGCTGTCGTCGGGCGCCTTCGCCAACGAGGCGTTCTTCAAGGCCGAGGTGGTGGACGCGGTCGCGGCGCCGAAGGCACCGACCACGCCGGGCGATCCCGCGTGGGGCGCGGTGACCGGCCATGGGTTCTCGCTGTCGGTGCAGCGCACCATTCACCTCCACGATCGGCAGGCGAACGCGATCCTCACCCAGCCGCGCAAGACCGAGGTGCTGGTGAAGGCCATCGCCGGAGCCGACACGCTCGCGGTGCGCCTCGAGTGGACCGACCCCGCGCGCGAGGTGGTCCGCGACGATGAATCGAACGCCTTCGCCGACTCGATCGCCATCGAGGTGCCTGACGTCTACGGCACCGGGAAGCGGCTGCCGGCGATCAGCATGGGCGATGACGACGCACACGTGAACGTGACGCTGCTGCGCGCGACGAAGACCGGTGCGCTCGCCAGCCGCTTCACCGCCGCGGGGTTTGGCTCGCTCACCCGCCAGGCGCCGGCCGTGGAGGACACGACCTCGATGACCTGGGACGAGGCGAACAAGACGTGGAGCGCGGTGTTCACCCTGCCCCTCTCGTCGGTGAAGCCGCTGATGCCGATCGCCTTCGCCACCTGGGACGGCGGCCGCCACGAGCGCGCGGGCTACAAGCGCCTCTCGTCGTGGCACTTCGTGCGCCTGCCGGGAAAGCCGGTCGACCCCGCGTACGTGAAGGAGGTGGCGTTCGGCTATTCGCCCGGCGACCTCGGCGACGCGGCGCAGGGCAAGTCGCTCGCGGAGAACGTGTGCATCGCGTGTCACCACCTGCCGGGCCGCGCGTTCGCGCCCGCGGGCATCGCGCCCAACCTCGAGACCGTCGGCGCCATCGCCACCGCCAGCTACCTCCGCGACTCGATTCTCACGCCGAGCCTGGTCATCCTCCACGAGCCCAACCCCAACCAGCACTACCTGCCGACCGCGCCGCGAGACCCGAATGGCGCCGCGCCCAACTCCGATGCGTTTCGCTGGTCGAGCGTGGGTGCCGACGGAAAGCACGTGTCGCGGATGCCGCCCTTTAACACCTTCACGCCGGGGCAGATCGCCGACATCGTCGCGTACTTGAAGACGCTCGACGGCCAGCCCCAGGGAAACAACTGACATGCGCACGCTGATCCTCTCCGCCCTCGTCGTCTGCAGTGCCCCGGTCTTCGCCGCCGACCCCGGTGATGACGTCGAGATCAGCTCGGCGCCCGTCACCTCGTTGTCGTGCGCGAAGAAGGTGATCGAGACCGGGAAGCTCGACCTGCTCACCGCCTGCCCGCTCGAGGAGACGGCGACCGGGCTGGTGGTGTTCGACGTCGCCGAGATGGCGTTCTACCGGCTCGACAAGAAGGCCGTGCGCACCTCGGAGCTCGAGCGCGCGTACGGAGGCGGCTCGGTCGACGTGACCGGCAAGGTGAAGCGCGTCGACGCGAAGGACAAGGTCGCGGTGGTCGAGGTGACCGAGTTCCGCGTGACGCCCAAGCCGAAACCCGGCGCGTTCAAGGGCTGCCTCTGAAGGAGCCACGCGCCTCACCAAAGGCATCAGTGCCGAAGCTCCCGACCCGGCCCGGTCGAAGTATCAGACCGTGAAGATCCGCTCCGACTCGATCTGCCAGCCGCGTGTCTTGCCGATGCGCGCGACCTCCTCAAGCCAGCGCGCGATCACGCCTGGCTCGATGGCGACCTGCTCTGCCACGTAGCCTTTCGCGAGGAGCGTCTTGGCTTGAGTGAGGATCCACGTCTGGCCCACGGGGCGCCTGACCTTCAGCTGCCTGGAGGCTCGCCCCGGCGTGCCGACGTCGCCCTCGCGGACGGTCACGCTCGCCGCCTCGAGCACCAGCTCGGTGAACCTGGCGCCCCGGGCGGTCGTGCGAACGAGCCGCAGCCGGCCCGCGCGGGTCAGTTCCGCCAGAAGCGCCGTGGCAATGGGAAAGGGCCTGAAGCCGGCCTTGCGAGCCACCTTCTTCGCGTTCGTCGAGCCGGAGCGCGGTGCGCGAGAGGTCGTGGTCATCGCGCGCGTCGTATCAACGGGGCGCGCTCACTTCCAGTTTGACATGCTCCCGAGGTCGTGGAGCTTGGTGAAGCCGGCTTGCTTCAACAGCTCGACCGCCTGCGCGCTGCGGCGGCCGCTGTGGCAGTAGACGACGACGTCCTGGTCCTTCTTCGCCGGGAGGCTCGCCAGCTTCGCCTCGAGTTCCTGCACGGGGACGTTGGTCGCGCCTTCGACGTGACCACCGGCAAACTCACCCGGCGTGCGCACGTCGAGGAGAAAGGCGCCCTGCTTCGCCACCAGCTCGTGCGCGGCCTCGCCGGTGATGCCTGGAGCGCCTCCCGTGCCCATGAAGAAGAACAGCGCGACTGCCAGCCCGACGACTCCGAGAATGCCCTGGGTCTTGTTCATGAAGCGTTGAGAGCGTTCCGCCGGCGTTGGGATTCGGCGAGTGCTGCCCGTTTGTCCCGACCTCGGGTATTCACGCCCCATGAAGCCACTCCGCGCCTTCCTCGTCGCTGCGACCCTCGGGCTGTTGGCTTCACTCGCGCCCGCGTGCGGTACCCCGAAGGCCGCCTGTGACGCGAGCAACTGTAACGGCTGCTGTGACACCACGGGCTTCTGCCAGTTCGGCTTCGACCAGAACGGCTGCGGCACGGGAGGGGCGCTCTGCCAGACCTGCTTTGCCGATACGCGCTGCACCCAGGGGCTGTGCGTCGCCATCGATCGTGGCGGGGGGACAGGCGGCAGCGGTGGCGGGACGACGGGCGGTGGTGGCGGCTCGACGACCGGCGGTGGTGGCGGCGCGACGACCGGCGGTGGTGGCGGCGCGGCGACCGGCGGTGGTGGCGGCGCGGCGACCGGCGGTGGTGGCGGCGGGCTGCCGACCTTCACCAGCCAGCTCTGGTACTTCGGCCATGTCACGAGCACCACCCGCGCCGAGGTCGGGCGCGTGTTCTTCCCCTCGCGGACCCAGCAGACCCTCGCCGTGGCGGGAACGGACGTGAAGAGCTGGGCGGTCTCGGCCTCGGGGCGCCAGGTCGCGGTCTCGGCCGACCCGACGGTGACCGGCCGCTTCGACCTGGTGGTGATGAACCACGACGGCAGCAACGTGCGCACGCTGGCGATCGCGCCGGCCGGCTTCGGGGTGACGCTCATCCGGTTTTCGCCGAGCGGCCAGCGCGTGCTCTACGAGGTGCGCGACGCGACGAGCCTCAACCGGATCTTCGTCGTGCCGTTCTCCGGAGGAGCGCCGGTCGAGGTCACCCCGACCCGCGCGACGCCGACCGACGCGAACCTCTCGATCATCTACACGACCTTCAGCCGTGACAGCCGCTACCTCGCCGTGGTGGCCGAGACCACGACCGATCGGCTCAACGAGCTGTGGGTCGTCGACCTGAGCGTGGC
>JBBRUE010000275.1:0-8179 GCA_038248085.1 Myxococcales bacterium
ACTTCCCTTCGGCACGCTAGCGGTCTTCGCCGGGCTCGAGTGGTTGGGCCAGCAGCGGCCCGTCCCCTGCGGGAGGGTCGTCGGGCAGGGGCTCCCACCGCGCGCGCTGGAGGACGACCACGAAACGAACCTCGGGGACCGCCTTCGTTGTCCACACCAGCACCCGCGTAGCGCCGGCGGACCGGCCCTCGACGACGAGCGCGCCGCCCAGATTGATCCGCACCTGCGCGACGGCCTCATCGGTGACGGCGAACCGGGTGGCGCCTGGCACGTCGAGGATCGCGTGCTCTCCGGTCACCAGCACCAGCCGCCCATCGAAGGGCTCAATCAGCACCGCGTCGAAGTCGTCGACGACGTGCACCACCCCGCCCGACTCGACCACCACGAGGAGCCGTCGCCGGTGCGCGCTGCTCGTCCCTCCGGTCCACACCAGCATCGACGTCATGCCCGGGCGACGCGGCACCAGCACCAGCGCGTCAGAGCCCTCGAGCACGGCCTCGCACATCGACGCGTCCCCCACGACGACCCGCGTGACGGAGGGGATCCGCAGCCGGCTGCGGCGGCCGACGTGCGCCTTCACCAGTCCGTCCCAGTGCAGCAGGGTCGCTTCTCGGACCACGGTCACCCGGTACTCGGTTCGATGCCCTGCGCCCGGCGCCCCCGTCGAGACGGTGATGGTCGCGACACCCGGCACGGCGCCCAGCAGCACCACCTGGCGCTGGTCGAGCGCGGCCACCGTCACCACCGCCACGTCGTCGCTCGTGACGGACTGAACAGCCTCGAGATCGAGCACGCTCGGCCACCCCGACGTCAGGGTCAGCGCGCCGCCGCTCGAGCCCGCGGCGCTCGCCAGCAGGCTGCCCACCACCCACGCGCCGATCGCCGGTGTCATCACCCACCTCGACACGACCCCGGCCCTTTTCGTGCGCGGCCGCGGAAACCAGGCGCCGTTTCAGTGGGTTGGAGCGGGGCGACAAGGGCGCTTCCTTTTTTGCAGCCTTTCGCCGCGCTTCGTGGAACCTAGGCAGCCATGACGCGGGTGTTGGCAGTCGACGACGACGACGCGGTGCTGCGGCTGGTGGAGAAGGTGCTCCGTCACGCTGGTTATGACGTGGTGTCCGCGGTCGACGGCGAATCGGCCCTGCTGAAGCTCGACTCCAGCATCGACGTGCTGCTGTGCGACAAGAACCTCCCGGGCATGGCGGGCACGCAGGTGGTGCTCGAGGCGCGGCAGCGGTTCCCGACGCTGACCACCGTGCTGATGACCGCCGCCCCGGAGGCGCTCGCGCTCGCCCAGCTCGGGCTCGACGGGTACCTCGCCAAGCCGTTCCGCAGCAACGCGCTCGTCATTCACACCGTGGAGGCCGCGCGCGAGCGCCGCCACCAGGCCCAGCAGCGAGAGAAGCTCGAGTCGCAGCTCGCGGCGACGCGGCAGCAGCTCCAGAAGCAGCGCTGAGACCGCGGGGCTCGGGCCCTCGAACCAGCCCACGCAACCGTCAGGCGAGGTCGAGCACCACCAGCGCCCCCGGCCCCTCGTCGGGGGTGAGCGCCGTCGCCGTGCCGCCGTGCTGCCGCATCACCTCGCTCACGATGGCCAGGCCCAGCCCCGAGCCGCCCCGCACGTCGCCGCGATGAAACGGGGCGAACACCGCCTCGCGCTGCGCCTCGGGAATGCCCGGGCCCCGGTCCCGCACGGCGATGCGCCACCCGGCCCCGCGCCGCTTCAGCGAGAGCTCGATCGCCGTGCCCTTCGGCGCGAAGCGCAGCGCGTTCGAGACGAGGTTGTCGACCGCCTGTCGCAGCGCCATGGCGTTGAAGCGCGCGTGGGCGGGGCGCTCGCAGTCGACCTCGAGCCACACCCCGCGCTCCTCGGCCGCCGCCCGGGCTCCTTCGGCCGCTTCGTCGAGCACCGCGGCGAGGTCGCCCTGGCTGGTGTCCCAGCCCTGCCCCGCGGCGGCCATGTCGAGCAACGCCGAAGCGAGCAACGCCAGGCGATCGACCTCTGCGCGCGCGTCGGCGAGCGCCTCCCTCAGCTCCTCCGCCGAACGCTCACGGCGCAGCGCGAGGTCGAGCGTGGTGCGCATCAACGTCAGCGGCGTGCGCAGCTCGTGGGCCGCGTCGGCGAGGAGCCGGTCCTGCACCTGGCGGGCGCGCCGGAGCTGCATGGTGGTCGCCGCCAACACCTCGCGCAGCGCGGCCACCTCGTCGTGCTCGCCGTCGGGCTCGGGGGCCGCGTCGAGCTCGCCCCGCTTCACCCGCTCGAGGTGCTCCGACAGCGCGCGCAGCCGCCGCGACAGCCTCCGGCCCAGCAACGTCTGCAACCCGAGCAACACCAACCCCGCGCCAAGCACCACGGTGAGCGCGGTGACGTGGAAGGTGCGGACGCTCTCGTCGACTTGCGCGAGCGAGGCCGAGAGCCGCAGCACGAAGACCCGGCCGAGCGCGTCCTCCACCCGCACGACGAGTTCCCGCTGCCGGCCGCTGGGGACCTCGCGCGTCGACAGCTCGGACGGCGGGCCGTTGGTCGGGGGTGAGGGCACCAGCTCCGCGGGGTGGGGAGACGGAGGGAAGTGCGCCACCAGGTGGCCCCGCTCGTCGAACAGCTCGCCGGTGGGGGCGAAGGGCTTCACGTCCTGGAGCAGCGGCGACTCCGCCATGTGGAGGTGGGGGCCCTCCTCTCGGTCGAAGAGCGACACCGACTCGGCGGCGGCCTGCGCGAGGAGCCCGCGATCGAGCGACGACTCGAGCGCCGCGCGGAAGGCCTGGCCCGCGAGGAGAAACGCCACCAGCATCACCACGCTGGGCAACAGCGCGCCCGCCAGCCACAGCCGGGTGCCGAGTTTCACGGACCCACCACGAGGCGGTAGCCGACGCCGCGCACCGCTTCGACCTTCACTTTGGTGGTGCCCAGCCGCTCGAGCTTCGCGCGCAGGTAGCCCACGTAGACGTCGACCACGTTGCCGGTGCCCTCGAAGTCGCCGCCCCACACCTTGAGCAACAGCCGCGACCGCGTGGCGGTGTCGCCCCCCAGCGCCTGCAGCTCGCCGAGGAGCGCAAACTCGCGGCCGGTGAGGGTGAGCTCTTCGGTGCCGCGGCGAAGCGCCCGCCGTCGCACGTCGAGCGTCAGGTCGCCCAGGGCCTGGGTGGTCTGCTCGCCGGGGCCGGCGCGACGGCACAGCACTTCGAGGCGGGCGAGCAGCTCCTCGAAGTCGAAGGGCTTGACCAGGTAGTCGTCGGCGCCGGCCCGCAGCCCGGTCACCTTCTCGCCGGTCGAGCCCCGCGCGGTCAGCAGCAACACCGGCGCTCCGAGCCCGCGCTTGCGCCACTCCCGCAGCACCGAGACGCCGTCCATGTCGGGCAGCCCCCAGTCGAGCACCACCGCGTCGTAGGGCACGTCGAGCCCCTGCTGGAGCGCCGCCTCGCCCGTCGCACACAGGTCGACCACGTGGCCCTCTTCGGCCAGCCCGCGCCGGAGCATGCGCGCCATCTTCGGCTCGTCTTCCACCACCAGCAGTCGCATCGCGAAGCAGGACATAGCGCACTGGCGAACCGACCCCCGGGTGTAGGCGACGCCCCCCGTCGGGCCAGTGGCCGATCGTCCCGGCGCGTGGTCTGAACGTCGCATGGCTCTCCGTCTCGCGGCTGCGTCGCTGGTGGTCCTTCTCGTCGGGTGCGGTGGCGTCAGCCCGCTGGGCCAGGGGTTCAGCTCCGGAGTCACGAGCGACGCGTGCCCCAGCGGCCAGCGATGGACGGGCGGCACCAGCGAGAGCGCGATGATGAACCCCGGCCTCGCCTGCCGCTCGTGTCACCTCGGCGAGAACTTCCAGAACCAGAACCCCGGTGGCGGTGAGCGCAGCAAGGCGTTCTTCTTCATGGGCACGGTGTTCTCCGGGCCCCACGTCGAGAACCTCTGTGCGCCGACCAGCGTCCCCACCGATGCGGTCGTCGAGATCCTCGACACCAACGACGTGGTGACGCTGACGATGACCGTCAACGAGGCGGGCAACTTCATGTCGAGCAGCACGTCGGCGTCGGTGCCCGTGCCGTACAAGGCGCGCGTGAAGGCGGGCGGCAAGGTGAACGTGATGGGCGGCGCGCAGACCAACGGCGACTGCAACACGTGTCACACCACCGCGGGCGACAGCGGCGCACCCGGTCGCGTCTTCTTCCCGCAGTAACCCGGCACCCGCGACGGCCCCTTTTCGTGGCTTGCGACCGCCGGTCTTTCCGGCTGAGTTTCGGCCGCCCGCATGCCTCCTCCTCCACCGCCCAAGAAGCCCGCTGCGCCTGTCCTCAAAGCCGCAGCCCCCGCGAAGCCCGCGCCGAAGAGGCCCGAGTCCTTCATCGGCAACGACTCGTCGACGATGATGACCGACGAGACGTTCGCGGAGTTCGAAGCCCGCATGAAGACCGAGGAGGCCGACCGCGGCAGCACGAACACCACCCCGGCGCTCGAGGTCGACGAGCACGACGATGGGCTCCCTGACGAGCTCCAGGACGACCAGGACGAGGGCGACGACGAGTCGATGGAAGACGACTCCGACGACGACGCGGAAGACGCCCCGCCGCAGAAGAAGGGCCCGCACGGCAAGCCGCTCGATCGCTTCGGCGTCGAGTGGGACTACGTGAGCCACGAGGGCATGGGCTTCAACGACGACGACGACGAAGACGCGATGTCGTTCGAGAAGAACGGCAAGACGTACGTCAAGCCCGACTGGGGCCCGCTGCGCCCGAGCAAGTGGGTCGAGTACTGGAAGACGAACTTCGCCCTCGAGGCCGCGATGGCCAACGACGACGACGACGAATACGCGGCGGCGCTGAAGAAGCACGGCTTCCGCAACCGCAACCACTGGAAGCGGGTGCAACACACCTTCCTGCGCCACTACGGCAGCGACCCGGAGTTCACCGACGCCGCGCTCGTCGCCCGCCAGGAAGGCACGCGCGACGCGATGCGCAGCGCGGTGAAGCCGGGAATGCTCGACCCCATCGAGGGCGTCTCGCTGCAGGTCTACGCGGGCATCGCCGCGCAGCAGATGTCGGTGCAGGGCGCCGCGTTCGTGAAGTTGCTGGCGAAGCACAAGCTCGACGAGGCGAAGTTCGCCCGCGTGTCTGAGGGCTGGCTGGCGCGCATGTCCGACCAGTCGGACCCCATGGCCTCCGCGGCCATCGCCACCGAGTACGGCAAGGCCTTCGCCGGCGGCGGCGTCGGGCAGTACGGGGCGAGCGCGGCCGAGGCCTCGGGCTCGATGGGCATCAACGACAAGGTCGCCGGGAAGAACGCGAAGGGGGCCGCGGGGTCGATGAGCTTCGACAAGTACGTCGAGGTGATGACCGCGCAGTCGTGCTGGGCGCAGCAGGGCAAGGACGCGAACGTCATGCTCAAGAAGGTGTTCAACCTGAACGCCGTCGACTGGTCGAACGCCTCGGCCTTCTGGGCGCAGAAGATGTCGACCGACATCAAGCTGATGACCGAGCAGTTCCCGGTGCTGCAGGCGAAGTACACCGCGAAGTACATGGCCGGCGTGGAAGACCCCGACGCCGATCTCGACGTCTGACATGTCGGCCGACGCCTTCCTCCAGCAGTGGTCCCGGGTGACGACGGAGCTCACCCGGCTCGTCGACGCTGCGCTCGACGTCGACCCTCCCGGTGCGTGCCCCGAGACGTGGGCCCTGTGGCTCGAGCGCTACGACGTGCCGCGCCTCGACGACGAGACGCGCCTGGCCGAGGTGTTGCGCGACCACCAGACGAAGGGCGCCCCGTTGCGCGAGGTGCGCGGCTGTCTCGAGGGGCTGGCGCGCGACGCGTCGGTGCAGCTCGCCCCGCTGCGCGAGACGTTGACGAAAGAGCAGGCGGCGCTGGTCGACACCTCGCTCCACACCTTCGCCAGCCAGGCCTTCGAGCACTTCCGCGCGAAGGCCACCGAGAAGAAGAAGCGCATGTTCGGCGCGGCGAAGGAGCTCGCGCAGAAGCACCAGTACGGCGGCTTCGTGGCGGCGTCGGGCTACGTGCTCACCTGCGTGGCGTGCCGCGCGCCGAGGCTGGGCGAGTCACTGACCTGCGCCTTCTGCGGGGGCGCGCTGGAGGGGACGTCGTGAGCGACGCGGTGCAGCGGTGGGAGACGTTCCTCGGCAAGGTGCGCGCGCGGCTCGCGGAGATCCTCGAGGAGGCGCACGCCGGTCTCGACGAGCTGGTGGCCACCGAGGTCATCGACCCGGGCCCGGTGGCCGCGGCGGAGAACGAGGTGAAGGCGCGGCTCTTCGCGTTGCGGGAAAAGGTGGGCCCCGCGTGGACGAAGCTCGAGCCGGAGCTGGAAGCGCACCACGGCGCGCTCGAGGAGAAGGGGCGCGCGCTCCAGGGCGAGATCATGAAGGCGGTGGAGGCGCTCGAGGTGCGCACGCGGAGGTCGGTGCGCGCGCGCCTGCAGGTGCTGGCGGCTGAAGAGCTCGCGACCCGCGCGTTGAAGTGCTCGAAGTGCGGCGCGGCGTTGCCCGAGCCGGCGGTGAAGCACCGGGTGGAGAACGTCACCTGCCCGCACTGCGCCGCGGTGAACACCGTGCGACCGGGCCTGGCGACGGCGATGCTCGGCAACTCCCGCTGAGGGCCGGCGGTTCAGCTCTTCAGGCTCAACCCCAGCAACGCGCGCAGGCCCGGCGAGAGGCGCTCGAACTTCACGCCCATGCGGTGCCAGGTGCTGCCCATCGGGTCACCGGGCTGCGACCACACCACCCGCCCGGTGAACGACAGCGCGAGCGGCCCATGCATCACGCTGCCGGCGACCTCGGTGCCCGCGGCCCACCACATCGGGCTCTCGAGGCAGAAGCCGTCCTTCGACACGTCGGTGCTCAGCGCCGCCCCGCCCCCTTTGATGGACACCGGCAACGTGGCGATGACGCGTCTCTCGCGGGGCTGGGACATGCCCCGAAGTTCCCACGCGACGCGGCGCCCGCAACTTTGTCGCTGCCGTCCATCCACGAGCTCAGTCGCCGCACAGCGCGACGACGACCCGCGGAGGCGTCGGCTTGCTGAGGCGGTAGCGCGCGACTATGAGCGCGCGCATGCGGCGACTGCGCGTCGAGGTCTTCGTGAGCCTGATCGCCTGCCTCGGGGGTTGCGAGACCCGGTCGCCGCTGTCGGTGGAACCGAACCAACGACAGACCGCCCTGGCCGTCGCGCCTCTGGCGCTGAAGGCGCGGGTCCTCGCGACGCCACTCGTCGCGCACTTCAAGGTGGTCTCCGAGGTCAGCCGGCAGGGGACGGTCGGCACCCAGAAGACGGAAGCGATCTTCACCGACCTGACGCTGCACGTCCTCACCCTCGTTCACGGCAACGCAGACCAGGTGGTGGTGCTCTCCACGCTCGGGGGCCGGGTCGGCGAGCGCGCGATGAACGTGTCTGATCAGGTGGTGCTCTCGGCCGGAGACGAGGCCATCGGGTTCGTCGACCCCACCGCTGCGCCTCAGCCTTTCGTCGGGGGGCAGCGAGGCGTGCTGCTCGTCAGGGACGGGCGCGTCTTCTCGTTCGACGGGAGACCGCTCGTCGAAGTGAACCCCGAGGGCTTCGTCTTCGGTCGAGCGCCCGATGCACCCACGCCCGCACCTGCGCTGCAGCCTCAGGGCACCGCGCGCGCGACCCGGGTGCTTCCGCCCGAGGGCGCGGCGCTGACGACCGCCGAGGTGCTCTCCGCGCTGAAGGCTTCGCTGGGCGCTCGATGAAGCGGTTCGCGCTCCTCGTGGTGCTGTGCTCAGGGCTCACCGCGCACGCCTGGTCGACGCGGGTGTGCGCGAGCAACGCCTCGCTGCAGCCGAGCTACCCGGGGGGCGCGGCGTGGCCCTTCGTCTACCTCTCGAACATGGCCGCGGGCGGCGCGGGCCGGGCCGGCGTCGGCAACGCCATGCTCTCGTGGAACTCGATCGTCGGCGCCACCGACAACCTGAGCGCGCCCACCGGTGGCTTCGGCTTCTGCACCAAGCCCGACAACGCGGGCGTCTCGGTCATCGGCTGGGACGACGGCGCCTGCCACGCCTGGGGAACGAACGAGGTCGGCGTCACCGTAGTGTGGACGATCAACTGCGCCATCGTGAAGGAAGCGGTCTACTTCAACAGCAACTTCCCCTTCACCACCGAGGAGTTCGAGTCGACCGCGCTCCACGAGCTCGGCCACTACCAGAACGCCGCGCA
>JBBRUE010000276.1:0-8168 GCA_038248085.1 Myxococcales bacterium
GAGCGTGACGAGCCCGGCGCCACTGGGCGTGACGATGTACGTGTCGTTGCCGCTCCGCTCGCTGGTCCACGACGACCCGTTCCACGACGCGAGCTGCTCGTACGGTGCGCTCGAGCGATACACCGACAGCCACGGCGCGCCGGCGATCACCCCGACCGAACGAACCGACGAAGTACCTGCCGGCAGCGCGAGGCTCACCCAGGCCGTGCCCGTCCAGCGGAAGAGGGAGTTGCTGCCGTACGCGAAGACCGCCGTTGCCGAAGCCACCACCCCGGTCAAGCGCAGGTTGCCCACCGGCACGACGCTCGCCGTGAACTGCGCGCCATCGAAGTGCGCCGCGCCGCCGTCGGCCGTCACCACCCACACGTCGGAGTCGCTGTTCGCTGCGAGCCCGACGAGCGTGCTGCCGAGGTAGTTCGAGTACGTCGTCAGCGCCCCGGTGGCCGACCGCCGCTGAAGGGCGCCGGTGGTGAGCCCGACCCACACGCTCGTCGACGCCGAGGCGAAGACCGTCGCGACGCCGGTCATCACGTTCGCGGTAAAGCCGCTGTCGTCGATGCGGCTCAAGGCGGTGCCGCAGCGCAGCCACGCGCCGCCCTGACCATCGGCGAAGGCCTGCTCACACGCCTGCGCGGCGCCTGGGGACAAGCGCGAGAACTCGCGCCCGTCGATGACACCCCTGAGGGTGTTCACGGTCGCGACGTAGCCGCTGGTGGCGCTGCGCGGTGCGACGAGGTGTCCGCTGAGCCCGGGGTCGGTCACGGTGGTGCCGACCATCGAGAAGCGATGGCCCGCGCCCCACGCATCACCGGCCCAGAAGAGATCGTCGGTGATGGCCTGGGCGTTGGGCGACTCGACGTAGCGGCAGCCCGTGTACGAGCGATACGAGTCGTAGAGGTCGACCCACGCGGTGCCGGTGTAGCGGCTCGCGTGTTCCCGCGACCAATAGCCGCCATCGCAGTCGACCACCAGGACGTAGGGGGTGCCGTTGGGCGAGAGCGACAGGCGCCGCGAGGTGGAAACGCCGCCCCCGGAGTTCGCCCCCGGGAGCGCCACGAAGGACAGCCCGTTCCAGCGGTAGACGCCCACGCCCTGCATCACCCAGGGCGTGCCGCGAACGAGGGCCTGGATGTCGTTGACCCGCGTCGAGGTGGTGGGCACCGGCCACGCCGACCAGGTGAGGCCGTCGAAGTGGCGAATCGACGGGCTCGAGCCGCTCAGGCCCGCCACCCAGAGGTCATCGCTGGCGGTCCCGGAGACCGCGGTGAACACCGTACCCACCGGGAAACCGGCATTGACGCTCGACCAGCTCGTGCCGTCGAAGCGGTACAGCACCGGGCCGCGCAGCAACCACACGTCACTCGGAGACGACGCCCAGAAGCGAACGAGCGTGGTGCTGGTGCTGCGGTACCCCGCGAGGAAGTGGGGGTCGACCGAGCCCGGCCGCACGCGCAGCACGGAGTCGCCGCTCGCCAGCCAGACCTCGGTGTCCGACACCGCGTGGATCGCCAGGAGCTCCGAGGAGAGCAGCGCGGGCCACAGCGCGACCGGGCGGCCACCGGTCTGGGCCGCCGTGAAGTGTTGCACCGTGCCGCACTGGTTGGTCAGCCCGTTCGCGCTGCAGCTCGTGGAAGCGGCGCAGGTGCCGCACGAGGCGATCGACCGGCTCACGCCGCAGCGATCGATCATCGTCGCCGGCCCGCAGGTGTAGCTGCGCACCGCGCAGAGCTGTGCGTCGGTCTCGGCGCTGCAGCCGCACACGTTGGGGCTGCCGCCTCCGCCGCACGTCTGGGACGCGGTGCACGTCGCGCCGCAGTTCGCCGTGCGCGGGGTACCGCACGCGTCGGGCGCCGTCACCGAGCCGCAGTTCTTCCCCAGGCGGGAACAGAAGGCCCCGTCGGTCTCGACCGTGCAGCCGCAGACGTTCGCTGGCCCCCGTCCGCCGCACGTCTCCGGCAACGTACAGGCGCCGCAGCTGACGGTGCGCGAGGTGCCGCAGCGATCCGCGCCCGTCGTCGTGCCGCAATCGAAGCCGCGCGTGGCGCAGAAAGTGACGTCGGTCTCGGGCGTGCAGCCACAGGTGTTCGGTGCGGTGTCCCCGCCGCAGGTCTGCAAGCCGCCGCAACTGCCGCAGCTCGCCACGGCCTTCGGGTTTCCACACAGGTCCGTTCCGGACAACGGGCCGCAGGTCGCACCGAGGCGCTGGCAGAACGCACTCGCGCTCTCGGAGCACGAGCACACCCCCTGGCTGCAGGTGTTGGGCTGCGTGCACGTGCCGCAGTTCGACACGGTCCGACTCCGGCCACAGTTGTCGGTGGCGGTCAGCGCACCGCAGGCCCGCGCGAAGCGGGTACAGAAGGCCTGGTCCGGCTCCGGCGTGCACGCGCACTGGCCCGAGCCCGTGCAGGTGGCGGGCGACTGGCACGCGCCGCAGGTCGTCACCGCGCGCGGGGTGCCGCAGTTGTCGGGCGCCGTCAGCGGGCCGCACTGGTGTTGCTGGCGCGCGCAGAACTGCTGGTTGCCTTCGGGCACGCAGGCGACTCTGTCTTCGCCCGTTCCACCGCCCGTCGTTCCACCACCCGCTCCACCGCCCGTCGTCCCACCACCTCCACCTGAGACCCCACCCCCTGCGCCGCCGCCCGTGGCGCCCCCTCCACCTCCCGAAGCGCCGCCGCCGGCTCCCCCGCCAGTCGCCCCGGCGTCGGGGACGACGACACAGGCCCCCAGCACACACTGCTGGCTGCCGCTTCCGACGCAGACGTCACACGCCAGGCCTCCGGAGCCACAGGCGCTCTGGTCCCGGCCGGGGAGACACACTTCGCCCTGGCAACACCCGCTGCAGGTCCGCTCGCACTCGCTCTGGGGCATGGGGGCACACGCACCGAGAAAGGCCGACAGGACCACGATTCCGAGACCGGAGAAGGCACGCATGCCCCTGAGTGGGACGACCGCCCCCGGGTTTTGAAATCATTCTGGGAGCATGCGGCTCACGCTGTTCGCGCCGTGGACCTGAATTCAGCGTGACGTGGCGGAGGGTCTCACTGCGAGGCGAGAACGATTTCCAGCGTCGCGAGCGCGGCGAGCGGGTAGCGGCTGCGAAGGCCATCGAGCGTCTGCGCGACGTCGGCCAGGCTCGAGGGGACCGCGCCGATGGCGTTCGCCACCTCGAAGCACAGGCAGAGCACCACGCCCCGCGGGTCGGCCGGGAGCTGCTCGTCGCCGTCGAGCAGGGGCCGCACGAAGTCCTCGAAGTCACGCCAGTGCGGCCCGAGGCACGCAGCGGCAGCCGGCCGCGACGGCACCTCGAAGGGACGCTTTCCCTCGAGCAGGGCCGCGATGACCACCGCCATCACCGAGACGCGCACCTGGTCGAGCAAGGCGCCGGTCGCGCCAGCCTGCTTCGCCACCGAGCGCACCAGGGCGATCATCCGCGAGGCCTCGAGGCCCTGCGCACCCATCGTCGAGAGCAGCGCGTCGAGCAGTCGTGACGCTACGTCCAGGGACCCCTGCAGCTCCGTCATCGGCGCGGGCGCCGGAGCGCTCACGGGAGGAACGGTCGGGAGCGGCGCACTGCTCGGCGCGGCAGGAAACGGCGCCGGGGCCGACGGAGGCGCAGCGCGCAGCTGCCCCGCAGGAAAAGGAGCCGGTGCGGAAGGGAGCGGCGGGGCCCACCCCGGCACAGCGGTGCCGGAAGCCCAGGGGGCCGGGGGGAACGAACTGCTCGGCGCCGCGGGGAACGGAGCCGGGGCGGAAGTGGGTGGCGACCACTGCGCACCGCTCGGCGCCGCCGGGTGGGAAGCCGGGCCGGAAGGAGGCGACCACGACGAGACCGGCGGCGGCATACCGCTGGGCGCCGCCGGGAAGGGAGCCGGGCCGGAAGGGGGTGGCGCCCACGACGCGACCGGTGGCGGCGCACCACTCGGCGCTGCCGGGAAGGGAGCTGGGCTGGGAGGCGGTGGTGCCCACGACGCGACCGGTGGCGGCGCGCTGCTGGGCGCTGCGGGGAATGCAGTTGGGCCGGAAGGTGCCGGGGCCCACGTTACGGCCGGGGCCAGTGCATTGCTCGCCGCCGCGGGGAAGGGAGCTGGGCCGGAAGGCGGTGGCGCCCACGCCGACGGCTGCTGAAAGGCGCCCATGTCCATCGGCGGCGGCATCGATGGCCACGGCACCCGAGCAACCGCATCGGTCGGCGCCGAGAACGCCTCGAGGTCGCCTGAGGCGCTCAAGGCGACTGCGCCCCGTGGCGTAAAAGAGGGATCGGGGTCGACGTCGAGTTCGAAATCCGCCTGCCGCGCGACAGGCGCAGCCGGTTCCTTCGCCCAGAAGGCGGGAGCCGGCGGCAGCGGCGCGAGGGGCAGCGGCGCGAGAGGTAGCGGCGCGAGAGGTAGCGGCGCGAGGGGCAGCGGCGCGAGGGACAGCGGCTCGGGCGGCGGCAGCGGCGCGAGGGGCAGCGGCGCGCCCTTCGCCCAGTCCGGCGGAGAGGTCTTCCCGTCGTAGATGCGCGCGAACCCTTCGAGGATGGTGCGCTGGGTGGCGCGCACCCCCGTCACCGAGCGGGCCTTCGCGCGCACCTTCACGTCGTCCAACACGTCGAGGCGCGAGGGGTCGATGGTGGCGACCGTCAACCCGCCAGCCTCCAGCTTGAGGGGAATGACCTGCCAGTCGTCGGCCGCGTCGCGCGGCATCATCACTGCCTGGGTCTTGCCCAGCGGCAGCGCGAGCAGCTGGGGCCCGGTGAGGTACTGCTGCTTGAGCAGCCCCGCGGCGAGGGGGAGCACCTCGTCTTCGTCGAGCCCGTCGAGGCCGCACACCGAGTCGAACAGCGTGGCGCCCAGTGACTGCGCGTTCTGCAGCGCGGCGTCCAGTTGCTCGACGGTGAGGCGCTGCTGCTCGAGGAGCGTGGCCCCGAGCGAGAAGTCGCGCCGGTTTCCCTCTTCGCGCGAGTGGCGCAGCGTCCATTCGCGGGCCGTGGTGCGCGCTTCATCGGCGGCGTCGGAGGCGCGCAGCGCGGCGACCTCCCCCGCGCTCACCTTCTTCGTCGTCACGCGCGCCAGCTTCACCGCCCCCGGCGAAAGCCCTTCGGAACCAACCGGGGTCACCGTGATCACCGTGCCGCCCTGCAGCTGCGAGCCCACGGGCACGCGCCCGGGAAACAGGCGCGCGAAGGCGTCGGTCAGCGGGCGGCTGGGCGCGTCGCTCCCTCCGAACGCCGCCCAGGCCTGGGTCAGCATCAGCTCGAGGTCCGACATCGAGGGCCGGTCCCCCGGCGCCTTCGACAACATCATCGCCAGCACGGACGGAATGGGCTGCGGCAGCCCGGGGAAATGGCCCGGCGTCACGCCCGGGAACTTCTCGAAGCGCGCCTTCACCTCGGCGTAGCTGGTGCCCCCGATGGCGGGCTTGCCGGTGAGCAGCTCCAACCACACCAGGCCCAGGCGGAAGACGTCGGAGGCCAGCACCGGAGGCCCCTCGAGCTCTTCAGGCGACAGCGTGAGGAGCTCGGCCCGCGCGGGACCCAGCGACGCGTCGGCAGCGTGCGCGGCGGCGACCCCGACGGCTCCGAGGCGCACCGTGCCGTCGTCGCCCAGCCACAGCGTGCTGGCACAGACGTCACCGTGCAGGAGCGGCGGGCTCAGCTGCCGCAGCGCGAGCAACCCGGCGGCGGCCTGCAGCATCACCGCCACGCTCTCCACCACCGAGAAGGCCGGCTTTCCCGGAGGCGCCGGACCCAGCAGGGCGGCCCGCAGCGACTCGCCCTCGACGAAGTCCTGCACGATGCAGGGGGCGCCCTCGACCTCGCCGACCTCCACCAACGGCACCAGCCCGTCGACGTTGCGCAGCGCCTGCCACCCGCGCTGCCAGGGGACGAAGCGCTCGAGGAAGCCGGCAGATTGGGCCCATGGCTCCTTCGGCTTGAGCACCAGCACCGGGCGGCCGGCGTCGGAGAGCCCCGCCCAGGTGTCCGTCAGGAGAGAAGAAGAGGAAGCGAGGTGCCTGGCGAGTCGGTAGGTGCCCATCGGAGCGTCGAAGGAAAACTACTGCCCCCGGGCGGCCTTCGCGAGCGCTACATGACCGGCGCTGACACCGCCTTCACCGTGCGCCACTGTGCGCGCATGAAACGGTCTGTGCTCGTGGTGTTGGTGGCGGCGTGTGCGTCTCAGCAGGCCGTGGTCGCTCCCTCGGTGACGAAGGCACCCGTGGTCACGGTGCCGGTCTTCCACCCGGCGACGCCGACGCTCCGGCTCCCGGCGGGCATCGCGCCGAGCGGGTACGAGGTCGACGCGACCGTGGTGCCCTCCGAGCAGACGATGAAGGCCACCACCACCATCACCCTCAAGCTCGACCAGCGGACCGATCGCCTCTGGCTCAACCAGACGCAGCTCACGTTCTCGAAGGTCGTCGCCACCTTCGACGGCCAGACGCTGCTGGGCACCGCGACGCCCGAGGCCGAACACTTCGTGGCCATCGATCTCCCCTCCCCCATCGGCCCCGGCGACGCCACGCTCCAGCTCGACACCGTGGCCCCCCTCTCGCGCCGCGAGAACCAGGGCGCGTTCGTCGGCACCGACTACGGCGACGACTACGTCTTCACCCAGTTCGAAGCAGTCGGCGCCCGCCGCGCGTTCCCGGTGTTCGACGAGCCGTCGTTCAAGGTGCCGTGGAAGCTGACCCTGCGCGTGCCGCGCGCCCTCGTCGCGGTGAGCAACACCCCCGTCGAAGCCGAGCGCGTCGAGGGCGACTTCAAGGTCGTCACCTTCGCGCGCACCGAGCCGATGTCGAGCTACCTGCTGGCGTTCGGCGTGGGCCCCTTCGAGTTCGTCGACGGCGGCAAGGCGGGAAAGAACGGCGTGCCGGTGCGCATCATCGTGCCGAAGGGCCAGGCCGCGCACGCGAAGTGGGCCGCCGAGGTGACCGGGCAGGTCCTCGAGCGCCTCGAGACGTGGTTCGGCACCCCCTACCCGTATGCCAAGGCCGACCAGCTCGCGGTCGTCGGCGCGGGCTTCGGCGGCGCCATGGAGAACCCGGGCCTGGTGACGTGGGGGCAGGGGCTCCTCCTGGCCGGCGTCGAGGGCGACACCATCGCGCGGCGCCGCGGCTACGTGCAGGTCGCCGCCCACGAGCTCGCCCACCACTGGTTCGGAGACCTGGTCACCGCCGCCTGGTGGGACGACATCTGGCTCAACGAGTCCTTCGCCGACTTCGTGGAATCGGAGGTCGTCACCGACTGGAAGCCCGAGTGGAGCGGCGCCATCGAGCGCGTCGAGGCCCGCGACGGCGCGATGTATTCCGACGCCCTGCCCTCGGCGCGGCGCATTCGCGAGCCCATCGTCACCCATGACGACATCGCCAACGTCTTCGACGCCATCACCTATTCGAAGGGCGCCTCGGTGCTGCACATGTTCGAGCAGTGGATCGGCCCCGAGGTCTTCCGCAAGGGCGTGCGGCGCTACCTCGAGGTGCACGCGTGGAAGAACGGCACCGTCGCCGACTTCCTCGGGGCGATGAGCGAGGCCGCGGGCCGCGACGTCAGCGGGCCGTTCTCCACCTTCCTCGAGCAGCCCGGCTTCCCCCTCGTCACCTGGGCGCTGACCTGCCCACCGGGCGCGCCGGTCACCCTGCAGCTCACCCAGGAGCGCTTCGTACCGCTCGGCGCGAAGCTCGACCCGGAGCAGTGGCGCTTCCCGGTGTGCGTGAAGTGGGACGGCGGCAGGCAGTGCACCCTGCTCGAGGCGCCAACCACCACGCTGACGCTCGAGACGAAGACGTGCCCGACGTGGCTCCTCGCCAACGAGGGCCTGCATGGGTACTACCGGGTGCGCCCGGTGGACGCCGCGCTCGTCTCGAACCCCGCGTTGACCATGGAAGAACGCGTGGGCCTCGCCGGCGAGGTCAGCGCGCTGGTGGCCCGGGGAGAGCTCTCGGTCGCCGACCAGCTGGCCAGCGTGCCGGCGGCGTTCGCGAGCGGGAACCGGCAGTTGATGCAGTACGCGGCGGGCACCACGGCAGATCTGCGCGACGTGCTGCCCCCGGCGCTCCACCCGAAGCTCGCGGCCTTCGTGCAGCGCCAGTTCGGGGCGAAGCTCAAGGCGCTCGGGTTCCGCGAGAAGCCCAACGAGGGCGACGACGCGCGCCTGCTGCGGCCGATGCTGATGGGGGTGCTGGGCGAC
>JBBRUE010000277.1:0-8164 GCA_038248085.1 Myxococcales bacterium
GACCTTCGAGTACACCGTGCCCAACGCGCTGTGGCGGCCCATCCACGCGGCGCGGTTGGCCGATGGCCGGTTCAACTTCGAGAGCCGGGCGTGCGTCTGGCAGAACACCGGCGAAGACTGGAACGACGTGCGCCTCGTCTTCTCGACGGCGCGCGCGTCGCTGGGCATCGAGCCGCCGCTGCTCGCGGACGACCTGCTCACCGCGCAGAAGAAGAACGAGAAGCTGGTGGTGCAGGCGCGCGAGGTGGTGATTCAGAAGGCGAAGGTCCAGGGCGGGGGCGGCGCGTCGGCTCCGGTTCCGAGCACCGTCGAGCTGCCGGGCGTCGACGACGGCGGTGAGATCCGCAACCTCGAGGCGAAGGGGCGGTGCACCGTGCCCTCTGACGGCCGGCCGAACACCGTGCCGCTCTTCGAGTTCTCCGCGACGCCGAAGACGAAGCACATCGCCTTCCCCGAGCTCGAGCTGCGCGTGTTCCTCACCTCGGTGCAGAAGAACGAGTCGAAGTTCCCCATCCTCGCGGGGCCGGTGGAGCTGCTGCTGCAGAACGGCTTCGTGGGGTGGACCAAGGTGCTCTTCGTCGCGCCGGGCGAGGAGTTCCGCGTCTCGTTCGGCCCCGACGCCACCTTGCGGCTCTCGCGCACCGAGCGAGACCGGGCGCTGGATGCGACCTCGACCGACTGGAAGACGGTGACCAGGACGGTCTGGCTCTACCTGTCGAGCCTGGGCGACGAGGCGAGGACGGTCGAGCTCGTCGAGCGCATGCCGGTCTCGGAGCTCGAGCAGGTGAAGGTCACGCTCGGCGCCAAGCGCACCACGCCCAAGCCGAAGGTCGACGAGCACGGCTTCGCCACGTGGACGGTGGAGCTCGCGCCGCGCACGCAGACCCAGGTGACGTTCGCCTACGACCTCGCCACCGCGCCGGGCGTGCAGGGGCTGTAGCGGAGGACTTCAGACGCCGGTCTGCGGACCGTCCGGCCAATGGAGCTTCTCGTCGAGCCAGGCGTGCACGGCCTCGAGCGCGAGGAGCGCGGGCGCTGCGATGACTCCGTGCGCCGCCTGGGTCGTGGCGCGCTGGAGCACCGGCTCGTTGCCCGGCCACTCGGTGCGCAGCACTTCGATGCGGCGCTGCGCCTCGCGCACCGTGGCGAGCGCCTCGGGAAAACCGACCTCTCCCAATTCGAGGCGGCGGCCGAGGTGACAGACGAAGGTGCGGCACCCCGGTGGGCGCTGCTCGTAGACGGTGCAGCAGCGCGACTCGAGCTTCGAACAGGGCAGCTGCATCGCGAGGCGGCCCGACTGGGTGACCACCGGCAACGCGAGCGCGCGGTACTGCGGGAGCTCGGACGGTTCCACGGGGAGGAAGCGGAACAGCGAGCCGTCGCAGCACAGGCCGCAGGCCACACACAGCGCTGAGAGATCCTGGGCCGCCATTCGCGGAGCCTTCTCTCACGGATGCACTTTCTGTTTTTGGCGTTCGTGGTGTCTGATTCGGACCAATGGATTCCAGGACCACCGCGCTGTTCCTGCTGCTCGCTGCTTGTGGTCCCTTCGTTCCGCCGGCGCCCACGGGCGGAGGGGGTGGTGCCACGACGTCCGACGCCGGGACCGGCGGGGGCACCGCCACGGGTGGAGGCAGCGCGACGGGTGGTGGCACCGCGACGGGTGGCGGCACTGGCGGAGGCTCGACGCTGGACGCCGGCGTGATCGACCTCGGGTGGAGCTTCATCGGCATCCCCGGCAGCCAGTGCGCCCTCGGAGCGCAGGCCGGCCTCGGCTACGACCCGGGCGTCACTGACGAGCTCGTGATCTTCATGCAGGGCGGCGGGGCGTGCTGGAACAACGGCACCTGCCAGCCCTCGGTCTTCCGGTGGGGGCCGGTGTGCAACTACGGCTCCGACGCGGTCTGCTTGTGGGACGACGCGGGCGGGACCAAGCCGCTGGCGGCGAACGTCTCCCTCCCCGATCCGTACCCGGCCGATGGCGGTGGCGTATTCCCCTCGGACCTCGCGGTGCTCCAGCGCTCGCTGTTGTTCTCGCGACGGCCCGAGAGCCCGTTCCGCGACGCCTCGTGGGTCTTCGTGCCGTACTGCACGGGCGATCTCCACGCCGGCAACGCGACCCGCACGTACTTCGTGAAGGCCGATCTCTTCGCCCAGCCCGTCGCCCGCGTGCACCACTTCGCCGGCGCGACGAACATGGACGCGTACCTCGCGTGGCTCCGCGCGCGGCACCCCTCGGTGCGCACGGTCTGGCTCACCGGCGTGAGCGGCGGCGGCTACGGCGCGTCACTCAACTTCGAGCGCGTGCGCCAGGTCTTCCCCGAGGCGACGGTGCACCTGCTCGCTGACTCCGCGCCGATGGTCTCGACGCCGCACTTCGACGCGTGGAAGACCGAGTGGAACCTGCAGTTTCCGGCGGGGTGTGCGGGCTGTGACGCCGGGCTGCCCAACGTCATCCAGCATGGGATCGATGCCGCGCCGACCTCGCGCGTCGCGCTGCTCTCGTTCACCGAAGACCAGGTCATCACCCGCTTCATGTACTCGGGCAACGACACCGCAAGTTGGCTCACGCCGCCGTACGCGACCTACACCACGAACCTCGTGAGCATCGAGGCGCTCTACGATCAGCGCCCCAACGCGAAGTACTTCCGGCTGCCGGGGCAGGAGCACGTGATGCTGCTCCGGTACGGGGCGTTGCTCACCGATGGCGGCGTGTCAGCTCCGACGCCGAGCCCTGATGGTGGCACCGACCTCAAGCGGTGGGTCGACGCGTGGGCCACGGGCGTTGGCCCGTGGCCCAGCCAGAAGTAGGGCAAACGCGCCGCGTCGACCGTCAGTACGCCAACAGCCGGTTGAAGACGGCGGGCTTCGAGTTGCTGCCTACGTCGACGATGTTCTCGAACGAGAAGCCGAAGTACACGGCCTTCGAGTTGCCGGCGGTGCCGATGTTCTTGCGGCCCGAGGCGATGCAGGTCTGCGCGACGCCGTTGCCGTCGGGGTCGAGCATCGCCGTGAAGAGGCTGTCGGTGCCCACCTTCGGGTTGACCGGGTCGGTGAAGGTAGAGATGGGGTTGTTGTAGCCCACCGACACGATGAGCCCCGCCATCGTGGTGGCAGCGCCGCCGGTGGCGGTGAAGGTGGCGTCATTGAGCTTGTCGACCGCCCCGCCCTCGAGCCCCAGGTAGTCACCGACGAAGCCGTTGCCGTGGTTCGAGGTCCAATCGATCGCCGGCAGCCCGTAGAGGTACGAGTTCGCGAAGATGAGGACCTTGCGGTTGCCCTGGTCGAGGAAGGCCTTGAGCACCAGCTCGTCGGTCGACGAGATGGTCTCGACGTTGCCGCCGCCCCCGCCGTAGCGAGCTCCGGTGTACCAGATGACCGTCTTGAAGTTCTTCACCTGCTCGAAGGTCGGGCCGTTGGTGCTGGCGGGCACGACGTACTGCACGTACGGCACGGCGGCCGCGGTGAGGAGCTGGGTGAAGAGCACGTCGGACGCCGAGGGCGTGGCCGGCACCGTGTTGTAGTTATTCTCGCTGCCATCGTCATCGACCAGGAGCACGTCGGCCGGCGGCGTGATGGTCAACGCGAGCGTGGCCCGCGCGATGTCGGTGCCGGACGTGCCCTTCACCGAGGCTATCGAGATTCCCGCATCGAGGGGCATCGGAATGGTGAGCCCCATCACGCTCAGCGTGGTGCTGCTGTTGACGGGGTTGGGCGTGAACACCGCGGTGACCCCAGCCGGCGCGTTCTCGAGCGAGAGCTGCACGTCGCCGGCGAAGCTGCCTACGCGCACGACCTCGACGCTGACGCTCCCGGTGCCACCCGGCGCCAGAGAGAGCGCCCCCGGGTTGAGCGTGAGCGTGAACTGGGCGGCCGCACCACCGCCGCCTCCCGAACCGCCTCCGGAGCCCCCACCACCGCCCGTGGTGCCGCCGCCGGTGTTGCCGCCGCCGGTGCCTCCATCCGGGCCCGTCACCGGGCCACAGTTGCAGGCGGAGAACGCCATCGACAGCACAGCCGTCACCACCCAACTCGCAGCACGCATGCTCTCTCCTGGTTCGGGTTGGCCCCCTTCGGTGCACACCGCGGACCAAGCCCCCACCGGGGGAAGTGCCGCACAGGGTCGCGCAAGGCCTGCGCAGGTCACGGTGACCACGATGCATTTCGCGCCCGATGCACCTCAAGGCGCTGTTCGAACACCGACGCATCGCCTGCGTGGTCGGTCGCGGCCCGTTACTCGTGCGGCATGGCTCGCTACGTCACCTCAGTGAAGACCCCGCTCGCTGCCGCCGAGGCCTTCGGGTTCATGGCCGATGTCCGCCGGTTCACCCAGTGGGACCCGGGCGTGACGCGCGCGGTGCAGGTCAGCGGCGAAGGGCCGGGACCCCACGCGGCGTACGATCTCACTGTCAAGTCGATGGGGACCACGAGCGTGCTGCGCTACGAGGTGAAGTCGTTCGAAGCGCCGCGGCGCGTGGTGCTGGTGGCGAAGACGTCTTCGCTCGAGTCGGTCGACGAGATCCGCGTCGAGCCGTCGACCGATGGGGGCAGCGTGGTGACCTACGACGCGCAGCTGCAACTCCGCGGTGTGCTCGGGCTGTTCGACCCGCTGCTGAGCCTGGCCTTCAAGCGCATCGGCGACCGGGCTGCGGCCGGGCTGGTGGCGGCGCTCAAGGGCTCGACGGTCCCGTGAGCCTGCGGCCCCTTCAGGGGTCGAGGGTGACGGGGCCGCTGATGCCGGGCTGCGTGCCTTCGTCGAGATCGTTGGCGCCGATCTCCCGCTCCGGGGCGAGCGACTGCCCGACCTCGAAGTACTGCCACAGCCGCTTGGCGAGGCGCTGCCCCACGTCGAGCAGCTCGGCGCGCTGGGTGGCGAAGTCGAGCAGCGAATCAGAGAGCGCCACCACGTCGTCGCCCGCCTCGCCCGCCAGGCGGATGAAATCGCCGTGCGCCTTCGAGTCCATCAGGCCGCAGAAGATCAAGAAGGCCCACGCGCGTTCGGTGTCCTCCTTGAGCGGCGAGGTCACCAGGGTGGTCTGCAACAGGGTCGGCTCGTCGGGCAGCTGCATGCGGAGTGCGCTGAGCTAGCACACGCGCGGACGATTCTCAGTCCTTCACGACGCCGAGATCGACGAAGGCCTGGTTGACCATCACCACGTACGGGCGCTCCTCGAAGCGCAGGGTCCCGTTGCCGTCGTGCTCGATGATCTCCAGCTTGCCCATGCCCGCGCCCATCGGCCCGATGGAATAGTAGTGCGCCTGCAGCGTGTACGGCCCCGCGCGCTTGCCCTTCGGGAGCCGGATGGTGAAGCACTCCGGGCCGTAACCGGTGGTGACGTCGGCGTAGAGCTCGCCGCCCGAGGCGAGCTGCTTCTGCGAGTAGTACGCGTGGCCGCCCTTCGCGTCGGTGATGTGGAAGTCGACGTCGTTGGCGTCGGTCTCCCAGTTGAGGACGAAGCGCAGCGACGGCCCGTTCTCGAGCACGCCGCCCGCTGCCTTGAGCTTGCCTTCGATCTCCCCCTTGCGAGACGGCTCGGCCTTGATCCACGCGGCGGCGATCAGCCCCGCATCTTCGCGGAGGATCTGCGTCACGCCGGCGAAGCGGCCCTCGGGGTAGCTCTGCTTGAGCCCGGTGGCGATGGCCTCGAACGCCTTCTCCGGCTTGCCCGCGCGCAGCAACGCGAAGGCCAGCAGGCGGTGGCTCGCCGGGTGGTCCGCGCGCTGCTCAGCGGCCTTGGCGAAGGAATCGGTGGCCACGTCGAGCGCCGCGGCGATGCGCTCGAGCCGCACGCCGGCGAAGCGACGGAGGTCGGCGCGGGCCGGGAAGAGGTCGATGATGCTGCCGTAGGCACGCGCCGCGGTAGCCGTGTCACCCGAGGCCTCGAGCGCTTCGCCCAGCGCGACCAGCGCGAGGAGATCGCCGGGCTGCTCTTCGTGCCAGCCCTGCGCGAGGGCGACGGCCTTCTTCTTGTCGGTCTTCAGGGTGACCATCACGTCCTTGAACTTGCCGGTGTACGGGTCAGACCCCTTCTGCATCGGCTGGCCGGGACCCACGTCGCGACTCTCGCTGCCCAGCACCGAGACATCTTGCGCCGAATCGCGCCTCGCCTCGCGCCGCGGGGCCAGCGCAGCTATGGACGGCGGTGGAGGAGGCGGCGGTGGCGAGGCGGCGACGACCGGCTCGGGGCTCGGAGCGCTCCGCGGCGCTGCAGCGCCCGCAGACGACTTGGGCGCGTCCATCGCCCGCGATTCGTCCACCGACGACTTTCCCCGCGCGGCAGGAGCGCTCTCCTCCTTCTCCGTCGTCTTGTCGGCCAGCGCACCATCGAAGTTCGAGGCCCGCTTTCCCTCAGACGCGTCGACCTTCAGCTTCTTGGCCATCAGGTCGCTCCGGGCCGGAGGTGCTTTCTCCGGCGGCGGCTTCGCCACCACCGCCACCATCTCGGGGGCGCGCTTCATCAGCTTGACCTGCCCGTTCTCGACGGTGAGCACGTCGGCGAGCGCGCGGCGATCGATGTTGAAGCGGGCGTAGTCGGCCTCGGTCTCGAGCACGAGCAGCGCGGTGAGCGAGCTGAGCACCCGGTGCTTCGTCGAGACCTCGACGATCTCCTTCTTGAGCCGCTCGCGCTGCGGCGCGCCGTCGGCCTGGTCGAGCTGGGCCTGCAGCGAGTCGATGCGCGCCTTCGCCCACGCGCGCTCGAGCAGGGGTCGCTCGATCGACGCGAGCTGTCCGTCACCCACCGCCATCGGCTTGCCACCCACCGAGCCCTTGAACGGCGCGCTCGCCGGGAGCTGCGCGTAGATCAACACCGCGTCTCCGGCCTGCACGCCCGCCAGCACCGTGGGCCACACCGCCAACGCGCCGTCGACCTTCACCGCGAGCTTCGACTTCGTGGACAGCGCGAGCCGGCGCGCGAGCTCGGCGGGCGCGAGGGTGCCATCGAGCACCGCGCCGTCCTTCTCGAGCGAGCCGGTGGTGAGCCGCGCGAGGGCGGTCTCGTCACGCAGCCCGCCCACGGCGATGGCGTCGAGCCGCTTCACGCCCGCGCCCTTGAGCTTGAGCACCTGGGCGGTGAGGTTCAGGCCCTCGGTCGCGCCGGCGGTCATCACCCCGTCGCTGATCAGCACCACGCGGGGCGCCTGCTTGCTGGCGGCGAACTTCAGCGCGAGCTCGACGTTCGACGCGCCGAGCGCCCGGCGATCGCGCAGTTGCTTCACCTGGGCATCCCCGAAGCCCACGGAGGGGCCGGAGTAGAGCAGGGCGACTTCCTGGTCGAAGGCCACCACGTTGACCGTCGCGGCCGGGAGCGCGGCGAGCAGCTTCTGCACCAGCGTCACCTGCTCGCGCCAACCGAGCGCGCGGCTGCCGCTGGAGTCGACGAGGAGCGTGAAGTTGGTGAGCGCATCGGCCTCGGTCGCGTCGACCGGCACCACCCGCGCCACCACGAGGTCACCGGCGCGCACGCCGAGCTGGTTGCGCTTCGGCACGCCCACGAAGTCGGCGTTGGGCACGAAGCGCTTCTTGCTGAGCACCCCGTCGCCGTCGATGCCGCTCACCTTCACGTCGAGGTCGGCGACCTCCGGGAGTCCCTTGAGCGGCAGCACGTAGGTGGCGCTGCGCTGCACGAGGTCGTGTGAGTACGAGAGGACGACCTCCTTCACCCCGCGCGCGGGGATGGGGAAGACCTTCGCGGTGAACTCGTTGCCGCCGCTCTGCTCGAGCAGCGCGGGGTCCTGCCTCCGGTGGAGGAAGTCTTCGTAGGCGCGGCGCGCGGCCTGGCGCTCGACGACCTCGCCTTCCTGCCAGCGGTCGTTGAGCTTCATCGCGAAGCGGCTCACCGTGGCGCCGGGGGGCAGGGTGATCTTGAACTGGCCCTCGAGCACGCGGTCGAGCGGGTTCTCGAAGGTCAGGGTCAGCTCGGTGAAGGCCAGCGGGTCGGACACCACCGCGCGCGCCTGCAACTTGAGCAGCTTGAGCCCCGTGCCGTCGGACGCGGTGAGGGAGACCGGGGCGTCCGACGACTCGGCGGCGAAGGCCGACAACGAACACAGCGCGAGCAGCGGCAGGACTCTCATGGGGAACCTCAACGTCCGGCGAGGGGAAACGGTTTCGCGGACCAGACCACAAGATCGGCTCTGCCTTGATTGATCCTGCACACAGAAA
>JBBRUE010000278.1:0-8160 GCA_038248085.1 Myxococcales bacterium
GACCAGCGCGGGCACGGTCGCTCGGGGGGGAAGTTCATCACCTACGGGGTGAAGGAGGTCGGCGACCTCCAGCGCGCGCTCGACGCGGTGAAGCTCGAGCCGGTCTACCTGGTGGGCGAGTCGCTCGGCGCCGCGGTGGTGCTGCAGGCGGCCGCGAAGGAGCCGCGGGTCAAGGCCGTGGTCGCGGCGGCCTCGTTCGCCGACCTGCGGACGCTGCTCAACGAGAAGACGCCGTTCTTCTTCTCCGACGCCACGAAGGCCGAGGCCGTCGCAGCCGCGGAGGCCGAGGCGCACTTCGACATCGACGACGTGTCACCGGTGAAGGCCGCGCGGAACATCACGGTGCCGGCGTTGATCATCCACGGGCTCGACGACACCTTCATCCCCATTCGCCACTCGGTGGAGATCTTCGACGCGCTGGCCGGCCCGAAGCAGTTGGTGCGGCTTCAGGGCGTCAGCCACATGGACGTGCTGCTGCACGACGAGGCGTGGACGGAGATCGAGCGCTTTCTCCTCGCGCAGTGATTCCCGGGGCTACTTGCTGCCGGTCTCTTCACCCACGGCCATCGTGGTGACCGGCTTCTCGGGCTTGCCCGCGCCCTCTTCGCCCACCGCCATCGTGGTGACGGGTTTGCCGCCGCTCATCGCCGGCGGGAGCGCGTACGTGATGAGGCTGGCAGAGCGCTTCGTGTTCATGGGCGACGACGTTAACTGAGGGCACTCCATGCGCGTTGGCATCTTCGGCACCGACGACGATCCCCAGGTCCACGCGGTCGCGAAGGAGCTGCGCGCGCTCGGCGCCGATGACGTGTTGATCCGCGCTGACGCGCTCGACGCGGGGCTCCCGCTCTCGGAACGCGAGGGCCGCTACTTCTACCGCGGCGCGGATCTCACGGACCTCGAGGGCTACTACCTCCGCTCGGTGCCCGCGCCGTACGCCCCGGCCTTCGAGCGCGACGACACGCTGGTGCTCTACGAAGACTGGTTCGTCCGCTACATGCAGCAGCGCGAGCGCGCGTCGTACTTCGTGGCGTGGCTCCTCTCGCTGCAGGACCGCGGGGTGCGGCTGATCAACGGGCCGCAGGCGGCGAGCGTGCTGCAGTACAAGCCGTTCCAGCTCCAGGCGTTGCGGAAGGCCGGGGCGACGGTGCCGAAGACGCTGATCAGCAACGACCCCACCGCCGTGCGCGCGTTCGGCGAGGAGCTCCGCGGGGAGGTCGTCTTCAAGCCGCTGATGGGCGGGGCGCTCACCCGGTCGCTGGGAGACGTGACGGACGACGAGCTCGGGCTGGTGACCGCGTCCCCGGTCATCTTCCAGGAGCGCATCGCTGGCGACGACCTGCGGGTGATGCTGGCCGGCGACGACGTGGTGTCGTGCGTCGCGATTCGGACGCCGCAGCAGCACCTCGATTTTCGGGACGACCCCGTCTACGCCGCCGGCGACGCGCAGTACGAGGTGGTCACGCTGCCGGAGGACATCCTCTCGGTGTGCCGTCGTGCGGCGCGCACGTGCGGGCTCCGCTTCGCCGGCCTCGACCTCAAGCGTACGCCCGACGGACGGTGGGTGTTCCTCGAGCTGAACAGCTCGCCCACGTACCTCGACGTCGAGCAGAAGCTCGGGCACCCCATCAGCCGCGCGATCGCCGAGCTGGTCGTCGGCCGGCGCTGAAACGCGTGAGCAGGCGGGCGGCGATGTGCGAACGTGGGCGTCATGACTTCGACGCGCGTGACGCTGGCGGCGGCAGTGTTGTTCCTCTCGACGGCGTGTGAGCCGCCCACGCCAGCGCTCGGCAAGCTCATCTCGCCGGTGTTGACGGCGCAGCGGCGCCTGGGCGGTGCGCTGCAGGTCATCCTCACCTACGACACGGCGAAGACGGCGTGCGGCGCGGTGCCCAACCTGCGCGCCACCCTCGACGGGCAGAACGTCGCCGCGTCGGCCGGCGTCTTCAACCCCGACGCGAAGGAGCCCACCGAGCGTTGCCAGTTCCCCGGGTTTCTCTTCACGCCCGACACCCGCTCGACGCCGCGGGAGATCCTCTTCACCGACGACGTCACCACGGTGTCGATGACGGTCAACACGCTCAACCTCGGCAGCGCGCTGCCCGACTCGCCGCCCGCGACGCTGCGCTCCGGCACCATGCTGGGGTGGATCGGCTCGCCGCCCGACGTCGGTACCAGCAGCTGGAAGGTCAGCTACACGCCGCAGGGCGGGGCGGAGACCACGTGGGGCGAAGGCACGAACATGCCGAGATCCTTCTCCGTCACCGTGCCGTCCGTCACCGTCGCGACCTCGGGCATCGTGATGGCCAGCTGGGTGGTCAACACGGCCGTGCAGAAGTGCGAAGGCCTGAGCTCGTGCGCCGTGGTGGTGCAGGGCGCGGCGCCGCTCACCGCCGTCGTCGTGCCGTAGCAGGGCGAGACGTGAAGCCCGCGCGGCTGTCGTTCTTCAACGAGCAAGACCCGTCGGAGCTCACCGCGCTCGTCGAGAACCGCGCCGTGCTGGTGCAGCTCCACGCGCTCGGGGCGCAGGTGACGATGGGCCTGCGCGACCTCACCCGCGAGCGGGCCGACGCGGTGAAGCGGCTGACCGGCGAAGGCATTCCCGTCGGCGCGTGGATGCTGCTCGAGCGGGAACACGGCTACTTCGCCACCCACGACAACGCCGTCGAGGTCGGGGCGCGCGTCGACGCCTTCCGGGCCTGGGTCGAGCAGCATCGGCTCACCTTCACCTCGGTGGGCTTCGACTTCGAGCCCGACCTCCGTGAGCTCGATCAGCTCTTCCACCAGCCGGTGAAGGCCCTCGCGTCGTGGGCCCGGCGCTCGAGGGATCGCTCCCGCACGGAGCGCGCGCTCGAGGCGTACCGGGCGTTGGTGACGCGCCTCCAGGCCGACGGGTGGAAGGTCGAGGCGTACCAGTTCCCCTTGTTGCTCGAAGACCGCGCGGCGGGGAGCTCGTTCTTCCAGCGCTTCGCCAGCTCGCTCGACGTGCCGGTCGAGCGCGAGGTGGTGATGGCCTACAGCAGCCTGCTGGGGCCCCTGGGTCCGGGACTGGTGGAAGGGTGGACCCGCTCCGTCTCGGCGGTGGCGGTGGGGAGCACGGGCGGGGGGGTCGATCCGCTGCCGAAGTTGTCGTTCGACGAGCTCAGCCGGGACCTGCGCCTCGCTGCGCGCGCGTGCAACGACGTCTCGGTGTTCAGCCTCGAGGGGTGCGTGGAGCACGGGTACCTGCCGCGGTTGCTCGACCTCGACTGGGACGCGCCGGTGAAGGTCTCGTGGCGGCAGCGCGTCGGCGCGTCGTCGGTGCGGAGCTCGGTGCGATGGCTGGCGCGGTTGCTGCGCTGAGGGGGCCGGCTCGGCAGAGACGCAGCTGCCGACGGGGCACCTGAGGCCAGGCTCAGTCGTCGCAGCGGGCGCGCACGCCGATGAGCCGATCGCCGTCGAGGTAGACGCTGCAGTGGCCGATGCCCTCGGGCGCGCCCAGGAACCCCGACCGCCGCCCACAAGGCTCATCGGAGTACTTCCCCGCGAGGTGCGAGACGACGACCCGCGCGTACAGCGCCTCGCAGTCGACCTGGTCGCAGGGCACGGGCTGCGCCGGGGTGTAGGAGGCGTTCACGACGCAGCAGTGGAGCTCGGGAGTGCCCGCGATAAAGGGCTCCGGGTATCGATACTGGTTCGGCTCGAGGGTCACCGCTTGCCCCAGCGGCAGCGTGCCCGGCGGCGTGCCGAGGGTGATCGCCTCGCAGTGCGCGCCGCCGTAGGGCGGGTCACACCCGAGGAGCGACACCAGTGTCAGGCAGAGGACTGCGCGCTGTTGCGCCAGGGATGGAAGGCTCCGGAAGGACATAGGCAGCGACACCTTAAGCAGGCCACGTGCCAGTCGCGTGGCGATCGTCCGGGGACGAGCGTCGGTGCCGAAGGTGCGCTGGTGCAGGGTGGCCCAGTCGACGCGCCGCTTGTGGGGCTCTGCGTGGAGCGAGAAGCCGTGCAGCACGGCGAGGCGGCGGAGCGGGGAAGGGCGGCGAGTCAGCCCATCGCGAGGCGCGTGGGCGCCTTGATCGGCGACAGCGATCGCTGAATCGCGTCGAGCGACACCGGCTTGGACAGGACCTCGTTCATGCCCGAGCGGCGGCAGGCGGCGAGGTCTTCTTCGCTGGTGGAGGCCGTCAACGCGATGATGGTGACGGCGCCGTGCGGGCCGGGGAGCGCGCGGATGCGCCGGGTCGCCTCGAAGCCGTCCATCTCCGGCATGTGACAGTCCATCAGCACCGCCAGGTACTCGCGCGAGCTCGCCGCTTCGACCGCCTGGCCACCTGAGGACACGCCGTCGGCCTCGTAGCCGGCCTTGCGCACGAGGCTGGTCGCGACCTTGAGGTTGATGGGGTTGTCGTCCACCACCAGCACGCGGCCCGGGGTCTCATTGCGCGCCACCTGCAGCGGCAGGCGCGCCGGCGCGACGGCGCCGCAGGGCAACGCGACCGAGAAGTGGAAGCGCGACCCCACGCCCTCCTGAGACTCGACGACGATCTGCCCGCCCATCAACACCACCAGCTGTCGGGCCAGCGCGAGACCCAGCCCGGTCCCTCCGAAGCGCCGCGTGGTCGAGGCGTCGGCCTGCTCGAAGGCGGTAAACAGCCGCGACTGCACTTCTGCGGAGATGCCGATGCCGGTGTCCTGCACGGCGAACTCCAGCACGTCGCCTTCGAGGCGCTTCACGCTGAGGGTGACCCGCCCACGCTCGGTGAACTTGATGCCGTTGTTGACGAGGTTGAAGAGCACCTGCCGCAGCCGCATCGCGTCGCCGTGCCGCAGCATCGGGAGCCCGGGCTCCGCGGTCACCTCCAGCGCGACGCCCTTCTCGCTGGCCATCGGGGTGAAGAGCTGCACCACGTCGCCGAGCAGCCCCTGCAGATCGAAGTCGCTCCGGTCGAGCTCGAGCCGCTGGGCCTCGAGCTTGGTGAGGTCGAGCAGGTCGTTGAGCAACGACACCAGGAGCTGACCGCTGCGGTGAATCACCTCGAGCTGCTCGCGGGCCGCGGGCTCGGTGGCCTCCTGGAGCATCACCTCGGTCATGCCCAGCACGCCGTTCATCGGGGTACGGATCTCATGGCTGATCGACGCGAGGAACAGGCTCTTCGCGCGGTTGGCCCCCTCGGCGTTGGCCAGGGCCTGCCGCTGCACCTCGTGGAAGCGCGCCGCGAAGAGCGCGGCCATCGACAGCGCGCTGATGATGTTGAGCGACTTGCTCAGCGTCGGCGTGGGGTCCGCGACCGGCAGCGTGTAGCCGTGCTGCGCGAGGAGCAGGCTGCCGATCGACGCCCCCGCAGTAAGCAGCGTCCACCGAATCGCGCTCGCGCCGCCGAACATGAAGCCCGCGACCAGCGGAATGATCACCGAGAAGAAGAGCCCGGTCTCGTCGACCGGCGTCTGCCCGAGCATCCCCGGGCCGTACAGCAGCAGCGCGCAGACCAGCGTGAGCTGGAACCAGGGCGAGAGCGACCCCGTGCGCTTCATGCCGAAGAGCGAGATCGGTCCCGCCACCACCATCAACGCATTGAGCCCACACTGCACCCACATGCCCTGGGTCATGGAGATGAACGTCCACAGCACCGCCATCGGCCACGCGATGAACCACGCCTGGATGCCGAAGCGGAAGCGCAACTGGAGTTCGGGGTCGGTCACCCGGGGGGTGAAGTAGTCCGTCAGCCCCCCGACCCGCGCGCGCATGAGGATCATGTATCGGCCCGGCATCGTCCTCGCACCGTGGGGTCGGACGGACCCCGCAGAATCCGGGCGTGGATCGTGGTTTTCTGAGGCCCCTGTCTCCGCAACCCAATGACTTCATGCCCCATTTTCGTGGTGTCACTCTTGCGACACCAGGGGCCCTGCTCATGAAACGAACGCTCTGGCTCAGCCTCGCCCTGCTCTGTGCCTGTCCGGGGCCGGGCACTGGCTTCGACGATCACACGGTGGAGAAGCTCACGACCGTCGCCGACTTCGAGCGGCTCGCCGTCGGTGCCCACGGCCGCGCGGCGGACAAGTTCGTCATCACCGGCTTCAACACGCCGACGGAGGGCATGCGCTGGTTCGACAGCACGTTCTACGCGCTGCACGACGAGTGGTACTGGTTCCGGCTGCTCAACGGGCAGCGCATTCCCGGGCGGGAGGGCATCGTGCCGGTCGACGGGCGGGCCTTCGCGTCGATCGCCGAGATCTACGCGTGGGCGAAGACCGAGCCGACGCTCCCCCTCGACCTGCGCTGGGTCGACGACGGCCGCCTCTACTCGCCGCGCTTCTACGATCTCTCGCTCTTCGTCGCGCCGCGCGCGATGGGCCTGGGCACGCTGCTGCACGTCACCGCGGCTCCCGGCCGCCCGGAGCGCTGGGCCTTCGAGCTCGAGTTCCCCGACGTCATCACCCACGCTGAGCTGGTGCGCTTCTTCGAGCGGGTGCAGGCGACGGTGCCCGCGGAGATCGCCGATCAACTGGTGTGGGTGGTGCGCTCGCCGCACCAGGAGGCCTTCGCCCAGGCCGTCGAGGCCCAGCACCTCCGCTTCTTCGATCGCATCATCCGCCTGAAGGACCTCACCGCGCCCGGCGAGACCGAGGTCTACAACGAGGGCCTCACCGCGGGCCGGCTCAAGCTGATCAGCTCCGGCCAGCCGTTCACCGGCACCACCGCCGGCGACATCTTGATCCTCGAAGACGTGCCCGACTTCCTGCCGCCCGCGGCCGGCGTGGTGACCGCGGTGCCGCAGACCCCGCTGGCCCACCTCAACCTGCTCGCGCGCAACCGCGGCATCCCCAACGTGTACCGGGGCGGGGTGATGGAAGACCAGGAGCTCAAAGACCTCGCCCGCTTCCGTTCGCCGGTGATCATCAAGGCCACCGGTGAGGGCGAGCTGATCATCAAGGCGATCAGCGAGGCCCAGTTCGCGCAGTGGCTGCAGTCGCAGCGCAAGGCCCCGGTGGCGGTGCAGCAGATCGACGTGAACACCGTTCCGTACTTCCACGACCTGCGCGCGTTGTCCGCCGACGACAGCGACGCCCTGCGGCCGTCCATCGGGGGCAAGGGCACCGGGTACCTCGGGTTGCTCGCCGGCGCGCCGGACGCCACGCCGGATCAACTGATGGCGATCACCATTCGCCCCTCCGTCGAGCACCTCGCCCCGTTCCGCGCCCGCCTCGAGGCGATGCTGGTGGCGCCGGGCTTCGGGGAAGACGTGCGGGTGCGGGCGCTGGCCCTCGACGGCCAGGCGCGGTTCGCGGCGGCGCACCTGGCCCCCGAAGACCAGACCTTCCTCCAGGCGTTCCTCGGCTCGCACCCGGTGGGTGACGTGCTCGGTGACTTCGCCCGGGCCGGCGGCCTGCGCGACCTCATCCGCGCGGCGCCCATCGCCCCCGCCACCATCGCGGCGATCTCCGATGCCCTGAAGACGCGCTTCTCGCACTACGCGGTGACCCAGGGGCTCCGCTTCCGCTCGTCGTCGACCGCGGAGGACGTCGAGGGCTTCAACGGCGCCGGACTCTACGACTCGAACACCGGCTTCCTCGACGCCGCGGCGCAGACCAGCAGCAGCGACCAGAAGCAGACCGTCGAGTGGGCGCTCAAGAAGACCTGGGCTTCGTACTGGAGCATCGAGGCCTTCGAAGAGCGCGCGCTGGAGAACATCGACCACCTCTCGGGGAACATGGGCGTGGTGGTGCACGCCCGCTTCGACGACGCCGCCGAGAAGAGCAACGGGGTGTTCCTCTTCACGCTGCACGACGGGGCCGCGGTGCTCGAGCTCAACGTGCAGGCCGGGGCGCTCTCGGTGACCAACCCCACCTCGACCGCGCTGCCGGAGGTCGATCGCCTCACGCTCGCCGCGGGTGCGTCGGTGCCAGTCATCGAGCGACTGCGGCCATCGACCGTGGTGCCGGCGGGGACGCTGCTGCTGACCGACGCTGAGCTCCTCGAGACCTTCGGCCGCGCCCAGGCGGTGGCGACGGGGTGGCTCGCCCGCGCCAACGCCACCCGCCCCGAGGCCCAGCGCGCGAAGACCCAGGTGCTCGACTTCGAGTTCCGCCAGGTGGCCGAAGGGTGGCCCGCGCTGAAGACCGGTGCCTTCCCCGCGCGCATCGTGCTCAAGCAGACCCGCAGCCTCGACCCCGGCATCC